>DASUSU010000129.1:0-5268 GCA_036374915.1 Acidimicrobiia bacterium
GCGGAAGCCGAGCTGGGCCATGTACTCCCGCACCTCCTCCGCGATGTACCGGAAGAAGTTCTCGACGAACTCGGGGCGCCCGGCGAACTTGGCCCGCAGGCGCGGGTCCTGGGTGGCGATGCCGACCGGGCAGGTGTTGAGGTGGCATTGGCGCACCATCTTGCAGCCCATCGCCAGCAGGGGAAGGGTCCCGAACCCGAATCGCTCCGCGCCGAGCAGTGCCGCCACCACGATGTCACGGCCGGTGCGGAGACCGCCGTCGGTCTCGAGGAGGACCCGGTGACGCTGCCCGTTGGCGGTCAGGACCTGATGGGCCTCGGCCAGCCCGAGCTCCCAGGGCGAGCCGGCGTGCTTGATCGAGACCAGCGGGGAGGCCCCGGTCCCTCCTTCCGACCCGGAGATGGTGATCACGTCGGCGTCGGCCTTGGCCACACCGACCGCGATGGTTCCCACCCCGGGCTCGCTGACCAGCTTCACCGAGACCCGCGCCGTGGGCTTGAACGCCTTCAGGTCGTAGATGAGCTGGGCCAGGTCCTCGATGCTGTAGATGTCGTGGTGAGGCGGCGGTGAGATCAGGGTCACCCCGGGCTCGGTGTAGCGGAGACGGGCTATCTCCTCGGAGACCTTGTGGCCGGGGAGCTGGCCCCCCTCGCCGGGCTTGGAGCCCTGGGCCATCTTGATCTGGAGCTCGTCGGCCGAGTCGAGATAGGCCGGGGTCACCCCGAAACGTCCCGAGGCGACCTGTTTGATCGCCGAGTTCATCGGCGTGCCGAACCGGATCGGGTCCTCGCCCCCCTCACCTGAGTTGGAGTGCCCGCCGATCAGGTTCATCGCCTCGGCCAGGGCGACGTGAGCCTCGCTGGACAGGGCGCCGAGCGACATCGCCGCGGTGGTGAAGCGGCGCATGATCGCCTCCACCGGCTCCACTTCGTCGAGGGGCACCGGCTCCCTCTGCACGAAGGTGAGCAGGTCCCTCACCAAAGCCGGTTCCCGATCCGAGATCATCTCGATGTACTTGTCCCAGTCCTCGGGATCTCCGGACCGGACCGCCTTCTGCACTCCGAGAACGACCATCGGGCTGGTCACGTGCACATCGGCGCCGCGCCGGTGCTTGTAGAACCCTCCCGGCTCGGGGGTACCGTCGGTGTAGGCGGCATGTCGCTGCAATGCCTGACGGGCGATCTCGCGCAGCCCGACCCCGCGGAGTCGGCGGGGTGCGTTGCGGAACGCCTTGCGGCAGACGTGCTCGGAAAGCCCGATCACCTCGAACAGCTCCGATCCGCGATAGGCGGACAGAGTGCAGATCCCCATCTTGGACATGATCTTGAGCAGCCCGCCCTCCATGGCATCGCGGTAATTCTCTTGTGCCGCCACCGGGTCGACGTCGATGGCGCCTGAGGCGGCCAGGTCACGGGCGTGCTCGATGGCGAGATAGGGGTTGACCGCCGATGCCCCGAACCCGATCAGGCATGCCAGGTCGTGAGGGTCGCGCGGCTCCCCCGAGACCACGACCAGCGACACCGACCCACGCACCCCCTCATCGATGAGATGGTGGTGCACCGCCCCCAGGGCGAGCAGCATCGGGACCGGGGCCCGGGTGGCCTCGGTCTCCCGGTCGGAGAGCACGATGATGGTCGCCCCCAGCTTGACCGCCTGCGCCGCCTCCTCGCAGATCTCGTCGAGACGTCGTTCCATCCCTTCGGGACCGTCGGCCACCGCCCAAGTGGTGGCGATCCAATGGGAGAAGAAGCGGGGGTCTCCGGAGCGGACGATCGCCTCCAGCTCGCCGTCGGAGAGGATCGGGCTGGCCAGCTCGATGAGGTGGGCCTGCTGCGGGGTGTCCTCGAGCAGCGGCCCGCGCCGACCGAGCTGGATCCGGAGTGACATGACCAGCTTCTCCCGGATCGGGTCCATCGGCGGGTTGGTCACCTGGGCGAACTGCTCGTGGAAGTACTGGGTGAGCCTGCGCGGCCTGGAGGCGAGAACTGCCAGCCCGGTGTCGTCCCCCATCGCGCCGAGAGGATTGTCGCCCCGGGCCATGTCGGCGATGATCAGCCGCCGCTCCTCTGCGGTGTAGCCGAACACCCGGCTCAGGGCGGCGGCGTCGAAGCGATCGTCGGCCAGGGCGTCGAACGATGCCTGGATGCGGAGGGTCTCGGTGTTGATCCAGTCGCCATAGGGACGAGCCGCCGCCAGGGTCGCCTTGACCTGATCGGAGTGCTGCACCTCGCCGGACTCGCCGTCGAAGACGATCAGCTCGCCCGGGCCGAGCTGGCCGTTGGCGGTGGCCCTCGCCTCCTCTTCGGGGCAGACCCCGGCCTCGGAGGCAACGAGGAGCACGTCGGGTGTGATCGACCAGCGGGCGGGACGTAGCCCGTTGCGGTCCATCCCCACCAGCAGCGACGAGCCGTCGGTGGCGGCGATGGCGACCGGGCCATCCCAGGGCTCGGTGAGGAAGGCGTGATAGGCGTAGAAGGCGGCCAGGTCGGGGTCGAGGTCGGGGACGTTCTCCCAGGCGGCAGGGATCAGCATCTCCTTGACGTGGGTCAGCGAGCGGCCGCTTCGCATCAGCAGCTCGAAGGCGTTGTCCAGGCTGCCCGAGTCGGAGATCCCCGGCTGGAGGAAGGGGAACAGGTCGGGAAGGCGATCGCCCCACACACCCGGGGTCGCCGCCTTCTCCCGGGCCACCATCCACGAGCGGTTCGACTGGATGGTGTTGATCTCGCCGTTGTGGGCCAGGGTGCGGAAGGGCTGGGCGTTGTCCCATGACGGGAAGGTGTTGGTCGAATAGCGCTGGTGGAAGATGGCGAAGGCCGTCTCGTAGTCCGGGTCGCCCAGGTCCCGGTAGAAGTCAGCGATCTTGGACGCGGTGAACAAACCCTTGTACACCACGGTGCGCGACGATGCCGACGGTATCGACAGGCCAGGGCGCGCCTCACGCTCGATCCGCTTTCTGGCCAGATAGAGACTGCGCTCGAAGTCGGCCCCCTCGGCGGCGCCGGTGACTATGGCCTGCTCGATCAAGGGGAGCACGTCGCGGGCATGGTCCCCGAGCACCGAAGGATCGGTGGGAACCGAGCGCCAGTAGAGCACGCGCATCCCCTCGCCCTCGATCGCCTCGGTGACGATGGAGCGGGAGGCGGCCGCCTCGGTCGGGGAGAGAAAGCACATGACCACCCCGAGGCTTTCCGGTGAAACGTCGAGACCGTGTGCCCTCAGCTCCCGGTTGATGAGACGGTGCGGGACCTGGGTGAGAAGACCAGCCCCGTCGCCGGTCCCGTCGGCGGCTCGGGCCCCGCGATGGTCCAGATTGACCAGGCACTCGACGGCGAGAGCGGTCATCCGGTGGCTGGGAGCCCGATCCAGGGCGGCGATGAACCCGACGCCGCAGGCGTCACGGTCGGGGCCCTGATCGAAGAAAGGTGCGGTCATCGCTCCCAGGGTTTCTCGGGGAGCGATGCAGTGTAAACCGCAATAGCGCCTGTCCAGCCGTGCTCACCCCCGCTCCAGCCTGCCCGTTAGCCTCGGTTGCATGAGATTCGGAGCTTTCGTGCCCCAGGGTTGGCGTCTCGATCTGACCGGGATCGAGCGGAGCCGTCACTGGGAGACCATGACCGAGGTGGCCCGGCGCATCGAGAGGAGCGGGTTCGAGTCGCTCTGGGTATACGACCACTTTCACACCGTGCCCGCCCCCACCCAGGAGGTCACCTACGAGGCATGGGCCCTGATGGCCTCGCTGGCCGCGGTCACCGAGACGGTGCGGTTGGGCCAGATGTGCACCTGCAACACATATCGCCCGCCCTCGTATCTGGCCAAGGTGGCCGCCTCGATCGACGTCATCTCGGCGGGACGGCTGGAGATGGGGATCGGGGCCGGCTGGTACGAGCACGAGCACGACGGTTACGGCTACCCCTTTCTCGAACCCGCCCCCCGGATCAGGATGCTGGAGGAGGGGGTCGAGATCATGAAGGCGATGTGGACCGAGGACGTCGTCGACTACGAGGGGAAGCATTACCGGTTGAAGGGGGCGATCAGTCAGCCCAAGCCGGTCCAAGAGCCGCACATCCCGATCTGGGTGGCCGGGGGCGGGGAGCAGTTGACGCTCCGGGTGGTCGCCCGCCACGCCCAGTACTCCAACTTCGGGATCAAGCCCGAATTGTTCGCCCACAAGTCCGAGGTCCTGGCCGGGCACTGCCGTGATCTGGGCCGGGACTTCGACGAGATCACCAGGTCGGCCAACTTCAACATCGTCTGCGCCGAGACCGAGGCCGAGGTCGAGGAGAAGATCGCCTGGGTCGAATCCCGGATGCGTGAGCACGTCTCCGAGGAGAAGGCCGCCGAGCAGGCACGGCTCTACCGCCACGCCTCCGGAACCCCCGAGCAGGTCATCGCCAGGCTCGAGGAGTGGGAGGCGCTCGGCCTGGCCTACGCCATCGTCTACTTCCCCGACCCGGCATACGACACCTCCAGCCTCGACCTGTTCGCCCGTGAGGTGATCCCGGCCCTGGCCGGGTGAGACTCAACCGTCCAGCGCTGCCAGACGGTCCAGGGCCTCGGTGAGGAGGGCCTCGTCCTTGCAGAAGGCGAAGCGGACCAGGCTCGACCCGTCCTCGGGGCGGTGGTAGAAGACACTGGGCGGGATGGCCACCACCCGAGCCTTCTCAACCAGGTGACGGCAGAAGGTGCGGTCGTCGCCGAACCCGAAACGGTCGAACCCGGCCATCATGAAATAGGTCCCCTGGGGGCGGTGGACCTCGAATCCGACCGCTTCGAGACCGTCGGCGAGCAGGTCCCGCTTCTTCAGATAACCCGACCTGAGGTCCTGGTAGAACCCTTCGGGTGCGGCCATCGCCGCCACCGCACCGTGCTGCACCGGGGTGGGGGTGGTGAAGGTGAGGAACTGGTGAGCGGAGCGAAGTCCCGCCGTCAACGCGGCCGGTGCGATCCCCCAGCCCAGCTTCCACCCGGTCAGTGAGAAGGTCTTCCCGATCGAGGACAGGGTGAGGGTCCGCTCCCACATCCCTTCGTAGGTGGCGAGACGACGATGCTCCCCCTCATACGTCATCTCCTCGTACACCTCGTCGGTGATGGCGATGACGTCGTACTCGACGCACCAGGCGGCGATGGCGGCCAGTTCCTCGTCGGTGAAGACCCGACCGGTCGGGTTGTGCGGGTTGTTGACCACGATCGCCTTGGTCTTAGGCGAGAAGGCGGCCCGAAGCTCATCGAGGTCGAGAGCGAACGACGGTGGGCGCAGGGTGACATACC
>DASUSU010000130.1:0-5870 GCA_036374915.1 Acidimicrobiia bacterium
AGCAGGCCACATCCACTGTGCCCCGGCCGGCAGCAACGGAACGGTCGGAGTCACCCTGCTCTCCGAGCCGAAAGGAACCGACGGCAAAGTCCGCGGCTCATTCACCGGACCAGACGCCGGCAACGGCTGTGGATGGAACACACTCGACGACGTGGTCGTGGCAATGGCCACCGGCAACGCCTACGTGAACATCCACACCGCCACCTATCCCGGAGGCGAGATCCGAGGGCAGATCGAGCTCGACTGACGATGTCAGAGAGGCACGGGGCCCCTTCGCGGCCCCGTGCGTCCACTCTGGCTGAAGAGGAGAACAGACGAGGGTGTGTTTCCTGGCGCCGAGCGCCACCGCTCGCGCCGGGAGCCCTCATCCCGACACTAACCGCAGATCGCTGACCCGCTCGCATCGTTGCGCCAGGGTCCCGGCTTGCCCTTACACTGGACGACTTGGAGTGGGCCATCGACCTTCGATGGCCTTTTGGTTTGTGGGATGAGGAGGGAGAGATATTGGACTCGCCGGCGCTTGGTGAAGCATTGCATCGTCTCGCCTCCAACCATCGTTGGACCTGGGTCTCCTCCTGCCGCGATCTGCTCTTCTCGCTGCCTGGCGCCCGCCCCGACCGCCACCCGGCTGAAACGGTGGCCGATCTCGATGGGGGTCAGCTCGACGCCCTGCTCGCCGACACCCATTTCGTAGATCGAGTCGCGGCCGAGATCGCCGACCTGGACCGGGCGACGGCCGATCCGGCGACGCCAACCATCGCCTACTGCTCGCCCGAGTTCGGGATCGACGCACTCGTCCCCCAGTACTCGGGCGGGCTTGGCGTGCTCGCCGGCGATCACCTCAAGGCGGCCAGCGATCGAGGGACTCCGCTGGTCGGAGTCGGGCTCTTCTATCGCCACGGCTACTTCGACCAGGCCATCACCGACGGCTGCCAAACCGAGACGTACACGACGATCGACCCGGCCCAGGTCGGGGCGGTCGACACGGGCGTGGTCGTAGCGGTGCCCCTTCCGGAGCGAGAGGTGGCGGCCCGGGTGTGGCGTCTCGACGTGGGCCGGGTGCCCCTCTTGCTCCTGGACACCCAGGTCGAGGCCAACGGCGAAGAGGACCGGGCCATAGCCGACTGCCTCTACGGCGGCGACCGGCGTCACCGCCTCGACCAGGAGATGGTCCTCGGTGTCGGCGGCGCCCGCGCCCTCGCCGCCCTGGGTTGGGAGATTCCGGTCCATCATCTCAACGAGGGCCACGCCGGGTTCATCGTGTTCGAGCTCATCGACCGCGGGATCGAGGACGGGGACCTGGGCTCCGCCATCGAGCTGATCCGCCCCGGGCTCGTCTTCACCACCCACACTCCCGTCCCTGCCGGGATCGACCGCTTCCATCGCGACCTGCTCCTGCCCTATCTCCTGCCATGGGCGGAGCGGTGGGGTGTGCCGGTCGAGGAGATCTGGGCCATCGGGGAGGACCCCGAGGACGAGGACCTGTTCAACATGGCAGCCCTCACCCTCCGCCTCGCCAGCCACGCCAACGGCGTGTCCCGGCTCCACGGTGAGGTGAGCCGGGACCTGTTCGCCGGTGTCGGGATCGGGGAGAGCATCGCCAGCATCACCAACGGGGTCCACGCCCGGACCTGGGTCGGCCCCGACATCCAGGCGACCTTCGACCAGGTGCTCGGGCCTGCGTGGTCCGGCGGCGATGTGGAGATGTGGGATCGGGTCGGGGAGATCGACGACGAGCAGATCGCAGGGGTCCGCGCCGCCGCCAACCGCCGACTGGCCGACCTGGTCTCGACCAGAACCGGCGACCCGATGGATCCCGACTCCCTCGTGGTCGGCTTCGCCCGCCGTTTCGCCCCTTACAAGAGGGCCACCCTCCTGCTCAGGGATCCGGATCGTCTCCACCGTCTCCTCGCCGACGACACCCGGCCGGTCCACTTCGTGTTCGCCGGAAAGGCCCATCCCCAGGACGAGCCGGGTAAGGCCCTGGTCGCCGAGATCGTCGGCTACTCGGTCTCCGACTCGGCTCGCCGCAGGTTCACCTTCCTCCCCGGGTACGACATGGACATCGCCCGCACCCTGGTCCAGGGCTGCGACATCTGGCTGAACAACCCGATCCGGCCCCGGGAGGCTTCGGGCACCAGCGGGCAGAAGGCCGTGCTGAACGGCGGGCTCAATTGCTCGATCCTCGACGGGTGGTGGGCCGAGATGTACGACGGGGCCAACGGCTGGGCGATCCCGGCCAGCGACGAGGATGACCCCGATGCGCGGGATGCTGCCGAGGCGGCAGCCACGTTCGACACCCTGGCCGCGATCCTCGAGATGTATCACACCGACCGCTCCGTCTTCTACGATCGCATCCGCCACTCCTGGCGCACTCTGGGCCCGAGGGTGACCGCGGCCCGGATGATCCGCGATTACGAATCCGAGGTGTACGGGCCGGCTCTGCGGAGGGCGCGCCCCTGATCGGGCCTACCCCTGGAAGTGACGGCGAAACCAGGCCGCGGCCAGATCGGCCACGACGTCGAGGGCGCCGGGCTCCTCGAAGAGATGAGTCGCACCGGGGATGACCTCGAGTGAGGTTTCGGCCCGCATCCGGGCCTGAGCCTCCCGGTTCAACTCCAGCACCGTGCTGTCCCTTCCTCCGACGATGAGCAGGGTCGGCGCCCGAACCAGCGACAGCGCCTCCCCGGCGAGATCGGGACGGCCACCCCGGGAAACCACGGCCGACACCTGATCGGGTCGATCTCCGGCCGCGATCAGAGCCGCAGCCGCACCGGTCGATGCCCCGAACAGCCCGATCGGGGCGGTCTCGGTCCCGCGGAGCCAATCGATCGCACCCACCACTCTCCCGCCCAGCATCGCAACGTCGAAACGATGCTCACCGGTGCGGCGGTCCACCGCTTCCTCCTCCGGGGTGAGCAGGTCGAGGAGAAGGGTGCTGAGCCCGGCGAGGTGGAGCACGTCGGCAACATGACGGTTGCGCCGACTGTGCCGGCTGCTCCCGCTCCCGTGGGCGAACACCACGATCCCGTGCCGGGTCCCGTCGGGCTCGCCGATACTGGCCTGAAGGGCCGGGCCCTGGCCGGTCTCGATGGTCGTCTCTCGATACATCGGAACCGCACCCCTATTCGTCTGGACGCCACACACCCTTCATGGTGCCCCCGTTCGCCTGGGCGGTCTCCTCGGCGAACAGGTCCCCGCACCACGATCTCCACCTGGTTCCTGGTGTGATCTCGATGGCGACATCGTCCAACTCGTTCCAGGCGTCGTCGATTCGATCCAAAGCGGTCGCGGTGATGTACTTGGCGCGCAGCCTTCGATTGATGGCTCGCGCCTCGTCTCCCCCGATGAGACGGGCGGTGCCCTCGTTCTCCGCCATGACCCGGCGCCCCGACGAGGCCTGGCCCTCGACGATGAACGACGCCGTCGGCCTCGCCTTCACATTCCGGGCCTTACGGGTGAGAGACGCCGTCTCGCAATAGAACTTTCCGTTCTCGTAGAGAAAGATGACGTAGGCGAGATGGATCGATCCGTCGTCGTTGAGCGTCCCGATCGTGGCGGTCAGCCGTTTGCCGAGCAGATCCTCGATCTCCTCCATGGAAGCGCCGGCGCGGTAGACGTCTCGTGCGGTGGCCATCGGCGCAAGCTACCCGCTTCGTCGCAGGCCGGGCGGGCCCGGTGGCGGGCAAGGTAGCTTGTCCCGCCCACCAGCCGAGGGACAGACCTGGCATGACCCTCACCGCTCGACAGTTGAACCGGGCCACGCTCCGCCGGCAGATGCTCCTGCACCGTGAGTCTCTCGACGTGGCCGATGCCGTCCGGCGTCTCGTCGCGCTCCAGGCGCAGACGGCAGCTTCCCCGTACCTGGCCCTGTGGAACCGGCTGGTCGACTTCGATCCGGCCGACCTCGACACCGCCTTCGCCGAGCGCACCTTGGTCAAGGCATCACTGATCCGCCTGACGCTCCACGCCGTCAACGCGATGGACTACCCCCATTTCCACAATGCGATGCTGCGCAGTCTGCGTGCCTCCCGGCTGGCCGACACCCGGTTCACGTCGACCGGGCTGTCGGTCGAGGAGGTCGATGCCCTCCTCCCCGGTCTCGTCGAGTTCGTGGCCAGTCCCCGCAGCGGCGCCGAGATCGAGGACTGGCTCGAGTCCCGTCTCGGCGATCGGCACCCTCGACTGTGGTGGGCTCTGCGCACGTTCGCCCCCTTGCACCACGCCCCGACCGGCGGACCGTGGTCGTTCGGATCGTCGTCCTCGTTCGTCGCAGCCCCGACCCGACCGGGTCCGGAGAACGAGTCGGTGCAGTGGCTGCTCCTGCGGTATCTGGAGGCGTTCGGCCCGGCCACGAAGCAGGACTTCGCGCAGTTCACCTTTCTGCGCCAGCCGGTGGTGCTCGCCGCGCTGCGAGAGCTGGGCGACCGGGTCGAGGCGCTCGAAGGCGAGGACGGAGCATCGCTGTTCGACGTGCCGGGGGGCCTGATCCTCGGCGAAGACACCATCGCCCCACCCCGGCTCCTGCCGATGTGGGAGAGCATCCTGCTCGCCTACTCCGATCGCAGCCGGGTCATCCCACCGGAGTACCGACCGCTGGTGATCCGGCGCAACGGCGACGTTCTCCCCACCCTGCTCGTCGATGGCTATGTGGCCGGCGTGTGGCGCCAGGTCGAGGGAGGCATCGAAGCCACGGCATTCCGTCGACTCGAAGAGGACGTGTGGAGGGGGCTCGGCGCCGAAGCCGGGGATCTGGTGTCGTTGCTGGCCGAACGCGAGGCCAAGGTCTACGGCCGCTACGCCCATTGGTGGGCCAAGGAGATGCCGGGCGCAGAGGTCCGACTGCTCCCCGGCTGACCGCCGGAGCGTTGTGGGGGCCTAGGAGGCCGATTCGGTGTGGTCGGGCTTGACCACGAGGACGTCGCAGGTGGCGAGCTGTATGGCGCGGTGACTGGTGCTGCCCAGGATCAGGGAAGCGAAATCACCGCGGCCCCTGGTCCCCACCACCAGGACGGAGGCCCCGACATCGGTGGCATAGGCGACCAGGACGTCGGGCGGATAGCCGTCGAGATCGACCCTGGTCACCGGCACCCCGGCCTGGGAAAGGGTCGGGTCCAACTGCGACCAGACCGCTCTGCGCTCCCCCTCGGCGATCTCACCCATGTCGATCGGCACTTCCATGTAGATCATGGGGGGATTGAAGACGTGCACCACATGGAGCTCGGCTTCTCTGCGCCTCGCCTCGTCGATGGCTCGACCGAGAACCTTCACCGCATGATCTGAAGAGTCGACACCTGCTACCACGAGCATGACCGGACCTCCTTCGCCCTAATTCTCGCCGCGGCCGCAGGGGCAAGCCACGGTCGCATGTTGGGACAGCGAGGGACTTCCGGCCCTTTCCGGGAGCACGGTCGTGAGCACATAATCGTGAGATGGCCACCTCGAGCAACGCCGCGCCTTCGCCGAGCCGGTTGAGCAGGGCCCAGGATCGGCGTCGCCTCCTCGCCGAGGAGATGAGGCATCTGGAGAAAGTCGTCGCCGGCCCGGCCTCCGCCGAGGATTGGCTCGACCAGGTCGAGACCGGCTTGTCCGATCTCCGCCAGGCTCTGGACGCGCACATCGCGGAGGTGGAGGGACCTGACGGCCTGCTCGCCGAGATCGTGGAGATGGCACCACGGCTCGCCGCCCAGACCGACGGTCTGAGAGAGGACCACATGGAGATCCTCGGCGCGTGGCTCCGGGCCGAGGCCACGGTGAGGGCGGCCCGAGGTGACGGGGGCGACCTGCGCGCCCTGATCCGGCGCAGGGTGGTCAACCTGATCGGACGGCTGACCCTGCATCGACAGGCAGGCTCGGATCTGGTCTTCGAG
>DASUSU010000131.1:0-12129 GCA_036374915.1 Acidimicrobiia bacterium
CGGCGCCATCCTCGGCGATCTCGACCTGACCTATGACGACATCGCCAAGACGACGATCTTCCTCGCCGATATGGCCGACTATCCCAAGGTGAACGAGGTGTACGCCTCCTATTTCGGGAGCGAGCCACCGGCCCGTTCCGCAATCCAGGCCGGCGCCCTGCCCGGCGGGTTTCTCGTCGAGATCGAGGTGGTGGCAGCCCGATGAACCGAGAAGAGATCTTTTCCGCGCTCGGCCTGGGCGACCACAACAGCGGGGTGTTCGGCGGCGAATGGCTGGATGCCACCGGCGAGCGGGTCGAGGTGATCAACCCCACCAGCGGTCAAGCCCTGGCCGAGGTGACCATGGCCTCGGCCGACGACTACGACCGTGTCGTCGCCAACTCGGTCGAGACCTTCCAGAGGTGGCAACTCCTCCCCGCCCCCCAGCGGGGCCAGTTCGTCCGTCGGCTCGGCGACGCACTGAGAGAGAAGATCGAGCCGCTCGGCGCCCTGGTCACCCTGGAGATGGGCAAGATCCTCCCCGAAGGGGTGGGCGAGGTGCAGGAGATGGTGGACATCTGCGATTTCGCCGTCGGTCTCTCCCGCCAGCTCTACGGCAACACCATGGCCTCCGAGCGCCCCAATCACCGCATGTACGAGCATTGGCACCCCTTGGGGCCGGTCGGCGTGATCTCCGCCTTCAACTTCCCGGTGGCGGTCTGGTCGTGGAACTCTGCGTTGGCCGCGGTGTGCGGGGACACAGTGGTGTGGAAGCCTTCGGAGCGGACCCCCCTCACCGCCATCGCAGTCACCAGGATCGCCAACGAGGTCATGGCGGGCAGCGGATACGAAGGCGTGTTCAACCTGGTGGTCGGTGACGGGCCAACCGTGGGGACCCTGATGAACCAGGACAACAGGCTGCCCCTGATCTCGGCCACCGGCTCCTGCAACATGGGCCGCATCGTCGGCCCGGCGGTGGCCCAGCGCATGGGCCGGACCATCCTCGAGCTGGGCGGCAACAACGCGGTGATCGTCATGGACGACGCCGACCTCGATCTGGCGGTGAGGGCCACGCTGTTCTCAGCGGTGGGAACGGCCGGGCAGCGGTGCACCAGCCTTCGCCGTCTCCTCGTCCACCGTGCCATCGCCGACAAGCTGGTGAGCCGTCTCACCGAGGCCTATCGGCAGGTCAGCATCGGCGACCCGCTCGAGGCGGGCACCCTGATGGGCCCGTTGGCCGGGGAGAAAGCCGTCGAGCAGATGATGGCCGCCCTCGACATCGCACGGGAGCAGGGGGCGAGGGTGGTCACCGGCGGCAGCCGCCTCGACCGTCCCGGGTTCTTCGTCGAGCCGACCATCGCCGTGGTCCCCAAGGATGCCACCATCACCCAACAGGAGACCTTCGCCCCCATTCTCTGGGTCATCGAGTTCGACACCCTGGAAGAGGCGATCGAGATCCAGAACGGGGTGACCCAGGGTCTCTCCTCGGCGATCTTCACCGAGTCGCTGCGCAGTGCGGAGAAGTTCCTCAGCGCCGCCGGATCCGATTGCGGGATCGCCAATGTCAACATCGGCACCTCCGGCGCCGAGATCGGCGGGGCGTTCGGCGGCGAGAAGGAGACCGGCGGCGGGCGGGAAGCAGGGTCGGACGCGTGGAAGGCCTACATGCGCCGCCAGACCACCACGATCAACTGGGGCGACGACCTGCCCCTGGCCCAGGGCATCGAGTTCGGCTGAAGGACGCCGCCGCGTGGACGCCTTGGAATGGGACCAGCGTTACCGCAGCGCCGACCGGCTCTGGTCGGCGACCCCGAATCTGTTCGTGGCCGACCGTCTCAAGACCTCGACCCCGGGCCGGGGCCTCGATCTCGCCGCCGGTGAAGGGCGGAATGCCATCTGGCTGGCCTCCCTCGGCTGGAAGATGACCGCAGTCGACTTCTCCGAGGTGGCGGTGGGGCGTGGCTTGGCTCACTCCGACGAGGTGGAGTTCATCGTGGCCGATGTCCTGGAATGGGAGCCCGAGGACGTTTACGACCTGGTCCTGATCGCCTATCTCCAACTGATCCCATCCGATCTGGAGAGGGTGCTGCTCCGGTCGCGGGAGTGGCTCGCCCCCGAGGGTGAGCTGTTCCTGATCGGCCACGACCTGTCCAACATCGACCACGGTTGGGGCGGTCCCCAGTATCCCGAAGTGCTCTGGGATGTCGCGAGCATCGTCGGCTGGCTGGAAGGCATGTCGATCGTGGAGTCGGAGGTGGTCCGTCGCCCGATCGAGACCGACGATGGGACCAGGTATGCCCGTGACGCCCTGGTCAGGGCGCGGGCCGGGCAGGGCTGAACGCGAACTGGCGGCAGCCGAGATCGTCGGCGAGCCCGCACAGCCGGTAGACGTCGGGGACGACCCCGTCGGGGAGCCTCACTTCTCGCTCGGCCGTCACGGCCTCCTCACATGGCGGGTTGGAGGCGGGTGGTGTGCGCCAGTTGGCGGCGGACAGGTCGGCCTCGGTGTAGGTCTGGCCACGGATGACCCAGCCGAACAGGCCCCACTGCTCCAACTGGAGGCAGACACCCCCGGTCCGGGTGACGATCGCGGTGGCCACCTCGGTGTCGGGTCGAGGGCCGGTGAAGGCCATCAAGATGACGACGACCACCGCCGCCGCGATCACCCCGACGACCCGAAGACGGGTCATGGCTCCACTCAGATCCGGTCCAGGGCCGAGTCGAGATCGGCGATGAGGTCCTCGACGTCCTCGAGGCCGACCGAGAGCCGGACCAGGCCGTCGGTGATGCCGGCGGCGACCCTCTCTTCAGCCGGCACTGCGGCATGGGTCATGGTCACCGGATGGGTGATCAGCGACTCGACCGCTCCGAGGTTCTCGGCCAGGCTCCACAGCTCGACCGCATCCATGAGCTTCTTTCCCGTCTCCACCCCGCCGTGGAGCTCGAAGCAGACCATGGCCCCGTGACCCGACGCCTGTCTGGCGGACAGCTCGTGCTGGGGATGGCCGGGGAGACCGGGGTAGTTGACATAGTCGATCTTGGGATGGCCCTGCAGCCACTCGGCAATGGCGAGCGCGTTTGCCGACTGACGGTCCATCCGCTCACTCAGCGTCTTCACCCCCTGCAGGGTGAGCCAGGCGACCATCGGGGACATGATCAGCCCGGCCGAGAGCCTGGCGAAGGCGATCTTCTCGTGAAGCTCGGCGCTGTCCACCACCACCGCCCCACCCAGCGTCGCGTTGTGCCCCTCGAGGAACTTGGTGGTGGAGTGCACGATCACGTTGGCCCCCAGTTCGAACGGACGCTGGAAATAGGGGGTGAGGAAGGTGTTGTCGGTGACGTGAACGGCTCCGGCCGCGCTGGTCAACTCCGAGACAGCGGCCAGATCGGTGACCTTCAGCGTCGGATTGGCCGGAGTCTCGGTGAAGACGAGCCTGGTCTCGGGGCGCATCATCGACTGGAGCGAGGCGAGGTCGCTGGCGTCGGCGAAACTGACGTCGACGCCGAATCTGGTCAGGAACTGGTCGGCGAACCGATAGGTGCCGCCGTAGACGACATCGCCGATGATCACATGGTCGCCCGCTTGGAGCAGTCCGAGGAACACCGCCACCGTCGCTGCCATCCCCGATGCGTAGGCGGTGGTGTCATGACCGCCCTCGAGCGCGGTCAGCTTCTCCTCCAGTGCGCGCACCGTCGGGTTGCCGCCCCGGCTGTAGGAATAGCCCTTGCCCAGATAGTCGTCTACCGAGCCTTGGACGAAGGTGGTGGACTGGTGGATCGGGGTCAGGATCGCCCCCGTGGTCGGGTCCGGGGTCACTCCGGCGTGTACTTGCTTGGTGCGGAATCCCATGTCCCAATTGTGGTCGCTCCAACCATGTTGTGTGCAACGGGCCACCGCGGGTGGACCCAGGCACTAGCCGAAGCGGTACCCCACCGAGCGGACGGTGGTGATCCAGGAGGCGCGCTCCTCGCCGAGCTTGGAGCGGAGACGACGGATGTGGACGTCGACGGTGCGGGCCCCGCCGTAGTAGTCGTATCCCCAGACCTTGGAGAGAAGCTGTTCGCGGGACCACACCCGAACCGGGTTCTGGACCAGGAAACGGAGCAGCTCGTACTCCATGAAGGTGAGGTCGATCGGGCTCGACGCCAGGGTGGCCTGGTAGTTGAGCGTGTTCAACTCCAGGTCCTTGAACACGACGACGTGGTCGTTGGTCGCTTCGGCGGTGAGGCGGTGCACCCGGAGCCTCACCTCGAGCGGATCGAACGGGGCGGTGACGAAGTCGGAGACGCCTGCGGTCGATTCCATCAGCGCCAGCTGATCGGTGCTCACTGCGAGGACGATGGGGAGCCCGATCGCCTCGGCGATGCGGGACACCTCGCGCAGCCTGCGGATCGGCTGATCCCCGAGCTCGACGAGGAGGATGTCGGCGTCGCCGATGGCACGGCTCTCGGGAAGCAGCTCCGGGGCGTCGACGTGGGTTGCGCCGGCCAGGAGCAGACCGTCGAGGATGCTCTCCGAACACTCCGGTGGGTGGATCGCGACGATCACAGTACGGGCAGGTAGCTTTCCAACTCGAACCGCGACACGTGCTGCTGGTAGCGATCCCACTCCGCCCGTTTGTTGCGCAGGAACCAGTCGAAGACGTGTTCCCCGAGAGCTTCTGCCACCAGCTCCGACTTCTCCATGATGTCGAGTGCCTCGGACAGGGTCTCGGGCAGTCGCCGCGCCCCGGCGGCGGCACGCTCGGCCGGTGTCATCTGCTGCAGGTTGGCCGCGATCTCGGGAGGCAGCTCGTATCCCTCCCTGATCCCGGCGAGACCGGCAGCGAGGAGAACCGAGAGGGTCAGATAGGGATTGCATGCCGCGTCGGCCGCCCGGTACTCGACCCTGACGCTCGATGGCTTGCCCTTTTTCACCGTGGGCACCCTGACCAGGGCCGACTGGTTGTTGCGTGCCCAGGAGATCCAGATCGGGGCGTCGAACCCGCCCACCAGCCGTTTGTAGGAGTTGACCCATTGATTGGTCACGGCAGTGACTTCCGCTGCGTGCCGGAGCAGCCCGGCGATGAACGCCTGCCCGATCTTGGACAGCCCCCCGGGGGTGCCCGGCTCGTGGAAGGCGTTGACGTCGTCCTCGAAGAGCGAGAGATGCAGATGCATGCCCGACCCGTCGTGATTCTCCAACGGCTTGGGCATGAAAGTGGCGTAGATCCCGTGCTTGAGGGCGACCTCCTTCACCGTCAGCCGGGAGGTCATGATGGTGTCGGCCATGGTGAGTGCGTCGGTGTAGCGAGCGATGATCTCGTGCTGGCTCGGCGCAACCTCGTGATGTGAGTGCTCGATGGGGATGCCCATCTGCTCGAGGGCGTTGATGGTGTCGCGCCGGTAGTCCTGGGCGACGTCGAGTGGGGTCAGGTCGAAGTAGCCGCCGTGATCGAGGACCTCGGGCTCGGGCCCGGAGTCACGGAAATAGAAGAACTCGAGCTCGGGGGCGGCGTAAAAGGTGTATCCCATCTCCGAGGCGCGTCCCAGGTTCCGCTTGAGCACGATCCGGGGGTCGCCGGAGAACGGCTCGCCGTCGGGGGTGGCGATGTCGCAGAACATGCGCGCAACCTGCTGCTCGGTGCGCCAGGGGAGGACCCCGAATGTGGAGGCATCGGGGCGGGCCAGCATGTCCGCCTCCTGGATGCGGGCGTAGCCGTCGATGGCTGAGCCGTCGAAGGTCATCCCCTCTTCGAAAGCCACCTCGAGCTCGGCCGGGCTGATCGAAACCGACTTGAGGAAGCCCTGGACATCGGTGAACCAGAGCCGGATGAACCGTATCCCGCGCTCCTCGACTGTGCGCAGCACGTATTCGGCCTGCTTGTTCATGCGATTCCCCGTGTCGGTTGCCCACACATTATGAGGTGCCCCGGCCGGGAATGGAATCCTCGCTCGGATCCCGGATGGTGATGGTGAGGCCGACCGCCAGGATGGAGGCGGCACCGGCGAAGCCCACCACGACGGCCAGGGCGGCGGGGAGCGACCATGCGGTGGCGGCGACGCCGATCAACGCCGGCGCGGCCATGAAGCCGAGTCGGGTCCCGACGGTGAGGGCGGCCAGCCCCGAGCCCTCCCCGAATGCGGGATGTGAGCCGGCCAGTTTGTACAGCACGGGAAGTGCGACCGAGATCCCAAGCCCCCAGACGGCGAAGCCGACCAGGGCGGAGCCGACCGTCTGCAGGCCGACGACGGAGAACAGCGCCAGCAGCGCGACCCCGATACCGGCATAGAGCGTCCGTGTCGCCCCGAACCGGTCGACGACGTGGTCGCCGGCCAGTCGACCGGCCAGCATCCCCGCGGTGAACACGATGGCCCCGGTCCCGGCCGTGGCCTCGCCGCTGCCGGTGACGTCGGTGAGGAAGAGAGCGCTCCACTCGAACGGCGACCCTTCGACAAACACCGCCAGCCCGCCCGCCAGCATCAGGCCCGCGGCCAGCCTTGCCTGTCTCCGACCCTTCCGGGGCCGGGTTGGAGACTCCGGGAGGAGACGGACCGCGGCCAGGGAAGCAGTGACGCCGAGGACGGACATGATCAGAAGTTGGGTGCCCAGCGACACCCCGATCAGGATGGCGAGCGCGCTCAGACCGGAGCCGACCAGAGTGCCGAGGCTCCACAGGCCGTGCAGCCTGGTCATCACCGATCTCCCCACGGACTCTTCGACCTTGACCCCGACAGCGTTCATTCCCACGTCGGCCTGCGAGTCGAGGAACCCGAGGAAGGCGAGCACCAGGGCGAGCAGCGCTGCGGTCGGGACCGCCGCGATCAGTGGCAGGATCAGGTAGACGGCGAGTGCGGCGGCCCCGGCCGTGCGGCGGGACCCGAACCGGCTCACCAGCACCCCGCTGATCGAGGAGCCGATCAACGATCCCAGCCCGCCCAGTGCCAGGGTCAGGCCGAGCGTGTCGAGGTCGAGGCCGAGACGGTCCCGTATCTCGGGGAGACGGGGCAGCCAGCTGCCCACCGCCAGCCCGTTGACCAAGAAGAGCAGGGCCACCCCGGCGATGGCCTTCCGTGTGCTGTTCAGGGTCGGGCTCTCTGGATAGGGTCAGCCGGCTCGTCGCCGGGTGGCCAACCATTTTCGTCGTAGCGAGCGACGCTCGTCTTCGGTCGTCCCGCCCCAGATCCCGGCCTTCTGATTGGTCTCCAGGGCATATTCCAGGCAGTCGTAGGAGACCGCGCAGTTGAGGCAAATCTCACGGGCACGCTCGATCGTGGAGGCGTCGGTCTCGCCCGTGGGGAAGAAGAGCGAGTGCTGGAACCCGGAGCAGGCAGCCCGGGCCCTCCACTCCGCGGTCAGCTCCGTGGTCAGCGAGGTGGGGCCAGTGCTCACCCCGAGAGTTTGGCGGCAGTGCACTCCTTTGCCAAGACGGGCGGCGATACGGAGATCAGGTCAGTTGTCGTCGCCCTGGTCAGGATCGGCTGGTTCCTCCGTGCCGATCTGGTCGTCGTCCCGGCGAATGTGCGCACCACCGCCGGCAGGACGCTCCTGGCCCGGGGTGGGCCCGATCGCGGTTGAGCCTGCCGCTCCGGCGGCCCCGGCTGCGCCGGCCTCGTCAGCGTCGGCGTGCACCCTGGTCTCCCCGGGCTCTTCGACGACCGCCACCCTCTCGGTCCGATTGAAGAGGAGGGCGAGGAGCCCGATCAGGGCGAGCAAGCCGATCGCGGCGGCGATCTGGGAGATGAGTGTGGACAGAGGGTCGGCCTCGAGGGTCACGAAGCCGAAACCGTCACAGGCGCCGCCCTCGCCCTCGATGTCACCGCCGACCTCGAAGACACCGGCCAACTCGACGCCGGCAAAGTCGGACACGTCCTGGATGTACCCGGAGACGTCGTCGACGTCACCGATGTTGTCGAGGTCCCCGGCGGTGTTGGGCTCAACCTCCTCGTTGTCGGCGACGGTCACCGCAAAGCCACCGATGTCGACGTAGATCTCCCAGAAGTGATTCATGATCGGCCCGGGCGAGGTGGCAACCCAGGAAAGCCCCCCCTCGGGATCGACCACGAAGGGGTCGCCACGACTGGTGTCGGTGACCACGGTGGTGTCCGCATCCGAAGCCGCCTCCACGGCGCATCCCCCGTTCAGCTCCCCGTTCTCGTTGATCGACCCGAGCCCGGTCGCCCCGTACCCGATCAGGGCGACGGCCAGCACCAGCGGCAGGATCGTCGAGAACGAACCGACCCTCTCCCGGCCCGCCCCGCCGAGGAGGATCCCGATCAAAGCGAAAAATCCGGCCGCTCCGAACAGCAGAAGCCTGTCCAGCGGCCAGATCCCGGCCTGCTGGAGGACTACGGCGATGGCCAGCCCGAGGATGAGGCCGAGAAAGAAGCCGGACCACGGTCTGGCCCCCTTTCTCACGCGACCGGTTTCGACTGTCTCCTGCTCGGTGCCCATTTGCTCCTCCTTCCCGGGAGAATCTACGCGAGAAGCCGGTCCGGAAGCCGACATCCGATGGCCGTTCCCCCCCAGCCGGGATAGCCTCTCCCCATGCCGCGGATCCGCGCAACCTCGATCGACGAGCACAAGGCCCTGACCAGGAGCCTTCTTCTCACAGCCGCCAAGGAGCTGATTGCCGATGCGGGGACCGCCGAAGTCTCGATCGGCGAGATAGCGCTCTCCGCCGGAGTGGGCCGGACCACGCTCTACGACTACTTCACCGACCGAGACGATCTCATCGCCACCCTGGTCGAGGAGGAGCTTCCCGGCGTGATCGCCGGCATCATCGCCACCGCTCCCCGATTGGGGACGGCGGGGGAGAGACTGGCCGGCCTCGCCGCGAGCACCGTCGAATTCGTCGTCACTGATCCCGTGCTCGGCCTGATCCTCCATCGTGAGGTCGGTCGAATGGGCCAGGAGGCACAGCAGCGGATCCGGGCCGCGCACTCCAATCTGGCTGAGGCGATGATCGGCCTCTATTTCGAGGGCGTGGAGCGCGGAGAGTTCCGGGTCATGCCACCGGATCTGGCCGGGCGTCTGATCCAGGACACGATCATGTCTGCGGCCAAGACGGTCATCTCGGTGAAGGACCCGGAGGAGCGAATCGAGCCGGTGACCCGGCATCTTCGACTGTTTCTCTTGGGTGGCCTGAGTTTTGGCCGTTAACCACCTGGTAACCCGGAAGTGCTAATCAATCGGTGACGCAGTGGAAACGTTCAACCCGGACCATTTTCTGAACCGCGAGCTCTCCTGGCTCGACTTCAACCGGCGAGTCTTGTCTCTGGCGGCCCGACCCGACTTTCCCCTGCTCGAGAAGGTGAAGTTCCTCGCCATCTGGGCCTCCAACTTGGACGAGTTCTTCCAGGTGAGGGTGGCCGGCCTCAAGGAGCAGGTGGCCCATGGCGTCGGGTTCACCCCGCCCGATGGGATCACGCCCAGTCAGCAGTTGGCGGCGATACGGTCCGAGGTGGAACTGCAATACGAGGTCATCTCCAAGCAGTTCCTCTCCGAGGTGGCACCGGCGCTTGCCAACGAAGGGATCGTGTTCAGCGATTACTCGACCCTCGATCCCGAGGACCGGGACTTTCTCGATCTCCAATTCCGTGAGCTGGTGTACCCGGTTCTCACCCCGTTGGCCGTTGACCCGTCCCATCCCTTCCCCTACATCTCCAATCTCTCGCTCAACATGGCCGTGTTCGTGAGGAACCCGGAGACCGGTCTGACCAAGTTCGCCCGGGTCAAGGTGCCCCCGATCCTGCCCCGCTTCGTGGTGCTCCCCGACCTGGAGCGTTTTGTGCCACTGGAGCAGGTGATCGGGGCGCACATCAACGCCCTGTTCCCGGGAATGGAGGTCCTCGGCCAGAACGTGTTCCGGGTGACCCGTAACGCCGATATCGAGATCGAGGAGGACGAGGGCGGGGACCTGCTCATGGCTCTCGAGTCGGAGTTGACCCAGCGCAGGTTCGGCAACGTGGTCCGTCTCGAGATCCATCCCGACATGCCCGAGGACGTTCTCGACCTCCTGCTCAGGGAGATGGGAGCCGGCGAGGACGACGTGTACCGGGTCGACGGCCCCCTCGACCTGGCCGGTCTGATGGGCATCTACGAGCTGGACCGACCCGAGCTGAAGCACGAGGTGTTCGCCGGGGTGACTCCGGCACGTCTGACCACGGCGCCGGGCGAGCTGGTCGACTTCTTCGGGGTGATGAAGCAGGGCGACCTTTTCGTCCATCACCCCTACGACTCGTTCATCTCCACAGTCGAGCCGTTCATCGAGTCGGCGGCGCGCGACCCCAAGGTCCTCGCCATCAAGGTGACCCTGTACCGGACCTCGAGTGACAGCCAGATCATGGCCTCGCTGATCAAGGCGGCGGAGAGCGGGAAACAGGTCGCCGCCCTGGTCGAGGTGAAGGCTCGCTTCGACGAAGAGCGCAACATCGAGTGGGCGCAACGACTGGAGGATGCCGGGGTCCATGTCACCTATGGGGTGGTCGGGCTGAAGACGCACACCAAGATCGCCCTGGTGGTGCGTAGGGAGGGAGAGGGCGTGGCCCGCTACGCCCACATCGGCACCGGGAACTACAACGAGAGGACCGCCCGCACCTACGAGGACGTGGGGATGTTCACCGCCGACCCCGAGATCGGCTCGGATCTCTCCGATCTGTTCAACTATCTCACCGGCTATTCACGTCACACCAGCTACCGCCGTCTCGCCGTGTCCCCGACCGGGATCCGAAGCCGGCTCATCGAGCTGATCGAGGACGAGGCGGGCCGACCCGACGGCCACATCACCTTCAAGATGAACTCGCTGGTCGACGCGGCGATGATCGAGTCGCTCTACGAGGCATCCCGGGCGGGCACCCGAATCGACCTGATCGTGCGCGGGATCTGCTGTCTCCGGCCCGGTGTCGGAGGGCTCTCCGAGAACATCACGGTTCGGTCGCTGGTGGGCCGCTACCTGGAGCACTCGCGTATCTACCGTTTCGGGGCCAGGGGCCGCACCCGTCACTACTACATCGGATCGGCCGACCTCATGCCTCGAAATCTCGACCGGCGGGTCGAGGCGCTGGGGCCGATCAGCGACCCCGACCTCCAGTTCCGGGTCGACGAGGTGCTCGACGTCCTCCTCGCCGACGACAACCTGGCCTGGGCGCTCGGGCCCGACGGCTCATGGGAACGGGTCCCTCCCTCCACCGGTGTCGACGCCCATGTTGCCCTCCAGGAGCTGGCCCGGGCCCGGGCCAACGCGCTGCTCTAGCTCGCCGGGCCTACTCGCCACTCGCAACGTTCATCCCTCGTTAACCCGTGGGCAAACGCACGGTCAACGCAGCTTCCTAGCTTGATCGTGGGCGGTGGGGAAATGCCTGCGGCCCGTTTTGAGAAAGACATTCCCGAACAAGGAGACCGCAGGGATGAAATCCCGAATTGTGCGTCTGGTCGGCCTGATCGCCGTCCTCTCACTCGTGCTCGCCGCCTGCGGGGGCGATGGAGGCGAAGACGACACCACCACCAGTGCAACGGAAGGTGAAGTGACCACGGGAGACGGCGGTGACGCCTCGGGGCAGATAGTCATCTCCGGATCCTCGACCGTGGAGCCGATCACGGCTCGGGTCGCCGAGGCGTTCGGAGGGAGCAACCCCGACGTCGCCATCAGCGTGGACGGTCCCGGCACCTCCGATGGCTTCGTCCTCTTCTGCGACGGTGAGACCGACGTCTCCGACGCATCCCGGGCGATAACCGAAGAGGAGTTGGCCACCTGTCAGGGCAACGGAGTGGAGCCGATCGAGATCAAGGTGGCCATCGACGGGCTCTCCGTGTTGACCTCGGTCAACAACGCGGAAGTCTCCTGTCTCGCCTTCTCCGACCTGTACGCCCTGTTGGGGATCGAGTCGACCGGATTCGAGAACTGGTCTGACGCCAACGAGCTGGCGGCGGAGTTGGGCGCACCCAATGCTCCCTATCCAGACGCCCCCCTCTCGGTGACTGCGCCGGGCGAGGAGTCGGGCACCTTCGACAGCTTCGTCGAGATCGTGCTCGAAGACATCGCCGAGGAGAGAGGACAGGATCCCAATCCCCGTCCCGACTACGTGGCCTCCCCCAACGACAATGTCATCATCGAGGGCATCTCGAGCAACGACACCTCGCTCGGGTGGGTCGGGTACGCCTTCTACGTC
>DASUSU010000132.1:0-3048 GCA_036374915.1 Acidimicrobiia bacterium
TGGGTCCAGTACGCACTGACGGATCTGCTCACCTCCGCTTCCAAGCCGGGCTCGTTGGCCGATGCGGCCGCGGCTGCGTCGCCCACGCCCATCCTGATGATCGCCGCCGGCAACGTGACCGATGAGAGCAATGCGGCACGACACGTCGAGGCGGCTGCCGGTGGCAACGTCTCGGTGTGGGTTGTCCCCGGGGCCGACCACATCGGCGGTTTGACCGTACTCCCGGGGGAATGGGAAGACACTGTTATCACCTTCCTCGACTCGGCAATCGACGGGTAGGGAACCCGAGGTCGCACTCAGCCGGAGAGCTGGCCCCGGATCCGATCCTCGAGACGTCGGCACAGGTCGGCCAGCCCGTCATCGTCCCGGATCGGGGCTCCGGAGCGGCTGACGTGGAGCACGTCGATCGCCTGGTTGGCCCGGGTGTCGATCCTGGCCAGATGCAGGTCCAGACCCTCGGCGTACAGGGCCTCCACCACGTCGACCAACAGACCCACCCTGTCGGCGGCACGGACTTCGAGCACCGTGTTCAGCTGGGGCAGCTCGGGGCGGGGTCGCACCGTGACCGGCATCTGCCGCCGGCTGTCATAGGCGGCTGCCCGCTGGCGGACCAGGTCGCGCACGACTGGGCCGTCGGGCTCGGGACCGGCCAGTGTCGTCTGCACCCTCGCCCAGCGATCGGGCTCCACCGTCGCCCCGGTCCGGTCGTCGCGCACCTCGAAGACATCGATGACAACCCCGTCGGCCCGGGTGTAGAGACGGGCGTCGTGCACCCCTATCCCGTTGGCGGCGAACGCCCGGCACACCGAGAGAAGGAAGCCTCGCCGGTCATGCCCCACCACCAACACCTGTTCCCCGGACTCGCTCACCGAGAGGATCGTCTCCTCGGCCAGCCGGGAGATCACCTCGAGTTGCCGCACCACTTCGCCGGGCCCGGTGGCGACGGCGTAGTCGGCGGGCAGCATGGCGAGATGCTGATCGACCGTCTCGGGCCGGACTCTCCCCATGGTGAGCCGGGCGACTGCTTCCGCCTCGACGACCGTAGGTTCCGCCTCGCCATGCTCGAGTCGGGCGGCGACCCGCAGGTAGAGCTGACGGAGCAGAGTCTCTTTCCACTCCGACCACATGGTTCGACCGGTCGCCCTGGAGTCGGCGATGGTCACCAGATACAGGATCTGGAGAATCTCGATCCCGCCGACCGCCTCGGCGACCTCGTCGATGACCTCGGGGCTGGCAATGTCACGTCTCAACGCGGTCCTGGCCAGGAGCAGGTGGTGACGAACCGCCGCCGTCACCGCCCCGACGGTGGACGATGCGAAACCGGCCCGCTCCAGGAACCCGGCGGCCACTCGAGCACCCTGCTCGGAGTGATCGCCGCCGACGCCTTTGCCGATGTCGTGAAGGAAAGCCGAGAGAAGGAGTAGCTCTTCGGCGGGGTCGAGGTCGGCGACTATCTCGGCGCCGATCGCGTCCGGCTCTCGGATGAGACGGATCATCTCGTCGGTCGTCCGCCACAGATGTGCGTCGACCGGGTGCTCGTGAAAAGGCGCCAGCTGGGGCATCGCCGAGATCGCCTCCCACTCGGGGAAGTCCCGGTGTACCCAACCCGCCTCCTCCAGCCAGCCGAAGACCACACGCCCCGGCTCCCCGGCGGCGATGAGGTCGAGCAATCCTCGCCGCTCGGAGTCGGACCATGAGCCGCCGGACGACCCGGCCAGCGAGGCCCAGCCCTCGGCATCGGGGGTGAGCCCAGCCGGCCCGACCGCCATGGTGACCGCAGCACCGAGCGGCCCGACCGTCTGACCCGGGGCCCGGCGGCGCACTACCCGGCCCAGGACGCGCCGGCCCAGACGGGCCACCGGATCACCCGAGGAGAGGAGGTCGGGCCACCACTTCTCGGCGAGACGGTCCCCGAGCTGGAGCGCCCGGCACAGGCTCCGGCTCACCGTCGCCACGTCGCGGTCCAACCAGCGGGCGACCGGCTCTCTGACGTCGAAGTCGTAGACGTCGAAGGCCCGGCCCTCGGAGGCGTGCAGGCCGTTGCGTACCGCGAGGAGTGTCGACCGGGCGGCACGCTCCTCCACGGTCTCCTCCTCACGGGCCCGGCCCAGCAAATCCGCCCGGCGTCTCTCCCAACCCAAAGCCTGATAGGTGCGCAGCGCCCCCCTTCCCGACTTCACATCGGCCGCCATCACCGGGTAAGGCTCTTTCCGACGGCGCTCTCGCTCGAGCACGCTGAGATGCGGCGCCAGTGGGCGTCCCGTGGCGACCCTGGCCAGCTCCCTCTCCAGCTCGGCCAGGAGACTCGGGTCCCCGGCGACGAGCCGCGCCGAGAGCAGCGAGGTCATCGAGTCGATCCTCTCTCTCGCCGCGGCTCCGCACTCCCGAACAGTGCGGACCGAGTGCCCGACCTTGAGATTGGCGTCCCACAACGGGTAGAAGATCGCCTTGACCAGACGGTCGGTGTCTGCGCCGGCGTGGAGCAGCATCAGGTCGACGTCGGACCACAGGCAGAGCTCGCGGCGTCCGTAGCTCCCGAGAGCAACCACCGCCGCATCGCCGGGCACCGCGGCGAAGAGATGCTCGATCGAGCCGTCGAGCGCGGTGGTCAACACCGCACACGTGTCCAATCCCCCGTCACCGGCGGCCTCGGCGCGAAGCCGGCTACGGGTCTCCAGGAACCCCTGCAACGGGTTCACCTCGGGCTCCCGCCTGGCCGCGGGGAGCAGTCAGACCGCGTCGGGCCCGCGCTCTCCGGTTCGGATCCGCACCGCAGCCTCGACCGGGAGCACCGCGATCTTGCCATCACCGATCTCTCCCGTGTGAGCCGCTCGTTCGATCGTCTCCACGGCTGTGTCGGCCAACTCGTCGGGCACGAGCACCTCGATCCTGACCTTGGGCACGAATTCGACTTCGTACTCCGCCCCGCGGTAGACCTCGGTCTGCCCCGACTGGCGTCCGAATCCTTCGACGTCGGAGGTGGTCATCCCGCTGACACCGACACCGGTCAGAGCGGTTTTCACATCTTCGAGTTTGAAGGGCTTTATG
>DASUSU010000133.1:0-2754 GCA_036374915.1 Acidimicrobiia bacterium
GCCCTCGCCCGATCCGCGTCGAGGGGATTCGATCGAACCCATTTCTACGACGCCGACATCACCAACTTCGACACCGGTTGGATAGACGGCGCCGAGAGTGCTGCCGACCGGGGATATGGGGTTGTGCGGCACCGCTTCCCAAGGGCGGCCACCGACGCCATGATCACCTGGATGGTGACCCGTCCCGGGTTGGCCCTCCGCTACCCCGGAACCGTCCTCCCCCGTCTCGGCCAGCCTCTGGGTGGAGAGTTGCTCCTCACCGCCCCGGCCGTCGAGGCGCTGGCGACAGACCCCGCAGTAAGGGCTCGATCCGATTGGGGTATCGACACCGTGATCACCCACGCCACGGCCTGTCTCGATCTCGGCCTCTTCGAGCACAACGCTGCCGACGGCAAGCGACACGCTCTGTATGGCTCGCTGACCGAGATCAGGGAGATGGTCCTCGAGTGCCTCGACGCGGTGGCCTCTCTCCATGGAGAGCCGCCGCCCGGTCAGATTTTGCATGCCGACCCGCCGGCTCCCGTCCCCGAGGACCTGAAGCAGACCCTCGCATACGACGTTTCCAAGACGAGGGAATCGATCTCGGCGCCACCTGACACCGCCGAGCGCGACATCCTGACCTCGCTGGGAATCGACCCCGATTCGAGCATCGAGATGAATGGAGATCGATGGAAAGAGGTGCTGCCGAGCCTCCTCGAGCGATTCGAGTTGGGTGACGACGCCTGGCGCTCGGTGGTCTTTCGCCTCTGGGTGGAGCGGGTCATCCACTACACGCTCCACCAGGTGCCTCTCGGATATGACCGGTCGGTCGCCTATCTGGAGGGGACCATCCGGGACTTCGAGAGCTTGGGCTAGCCGAGGGCGATTGCGGCCAGGGCACACAGGGTCAATGCCACCCCGACGATCTGCCGCATCCTGAGGTGCTCGGAGTTGACCAGCCGGGCCATGACGACGGTGACCGCGGGGTAGAAAGAGGCTGCCACCGCCACCGGGGCCAGGGCCCCTGCCCGCAATGCCAGCAGCAACGCAACGTTCCCGGAGACATCGAGGAGGCCATTGCCGATGACAATTCCCTTCGGGAGCGAGGAGAACCCCGATACGCGCCAGACACCGGCGAGGGCGGCCGCCGCCACCGTGAGCATGGTGGCGGCGCGAGCCGGTATCAACGGGAGGAGCTGAGAGGAGGATTCAGTCAGATCGAGGAGGATGGTGTAGGTGCCGAATCCGAGACCGGCCACCAACCCGTACCAGACACCCCCGAAGGGGACCTCGCCGGGATCAGCGACCCAAGAGCAGAGGACGATCGCTGGAATGGCGATGACAACGCCCAGCCAGGTCGAGGCACCAATCACCTCCCCCGATACCACGGCCACCAGCACCGGGAAGACTCCACTGAAGGCAGCTGCTGCCGGGGCCACAGCTGCCGCCTGACCCCGTCCCAGACCGGCAAAGAGCGTGACGAGGCCGACAGCGCCTGCGATCCCTCCAATCGCGCCGAGCCAGAGATCGCTGGCTGAAGCTCGGCCCCCTACCCCGAGGGCGACCATGGCTATCAATGGGAACGAAACCACCCCCGCCCAGATGACGACGGTGGCCGCTGTGACTCGCTTCGCCCCCTCGCCACCGAGGAAGTCGCCCAGCCCGTACAGGAAAGAGCTGAGTGCCCCGAGGAGCACCCCCATCTACTGAGCTACTCCGTCAACTCCCATCGCGGTGAGCACGTACCGCAGAGATGCCGCCTCCTCCTCCAACTCGTCGCGATCGACCGACGCCGCCGCGTTGGCGAAGTCGAGGTCGCGGACGCCGTCGATGGGGACGAGATGGATGTGGAGGTGAGGCACCTCGAGCCCGGCGATCATGAGGCCCACCTTCGTCGGGTTGTGGACCTTCTGGATGGCGTCTCCGACAGCGGTGCACACCGCCATGAGATGATCACGCAGGTCGGAGGGGCAGTCGAGCCAATGATCGATCTCTTCACGGGGCACCACCAGGACGTGACCGGCGCGAAGCGGGTTTATCGACATGAAGGCGACGCAGAGCTCGTCCCTCCAGACGAACGTGCCGGGGATCTCCCCTTCGATGATCTTGGTGAAGATGGTCGGCATGGCGGTCAGCCTATCCGGCCCGTTCCGCCACCACTTTCGCGATCGCGCCGGTGGTGAGAACGTACATCTCGCCGTCGCTGCCGACACCGAAGCTGGCCACGCTTCCCGCACGACCCACCTGGTCGGTCCAGTCGGTCTGATCGACTGCCTGGCTCCCCTCGAATCGAAAGCTGCGGAGGTATCCGCCGCAGAAGTCGGAGTAGAAGTAGTGACCGTGAATCTCGGGGATGAGGCTGCCCCGATAGACCACACCGCCTGTGATCGAGCATGTGCCGGCGTCGCCGTGCTGGACCTCGATCACCGGTAGGGTCTGGCCGGCGGTGTCACAGCCCGATGAGGGGCGGAAGCAATGGAGGCCCTCGGTGATCGGCCAGCCGTAATTGGTGCCTTCCGCCAGCGGGGAGACGGAGACTTCTTCGAACGTGCTCTGACCCACATCAGCGATGTAGATCAAGTCATTGTCGATCCAGAACCTCCAAGGGTTGCGCAGTCCGTACGAGAAGAGCTGGGACGTGGCGGCTTCGACATCGATGGCCACCAGCCCTCCCAGCAGGGTGTCGGTGTTCTGGCCGTTGCCAAACCTGTCGTTGGCTCCGCCACCGTCACCCAGGGCTAGGTACAAGCGCCCATCGGAGCCGAACTGGATCAT
>DASUSU010000134.1:0-3809 GCA_036374915.1 Acidimicrobiia bacterium
ACGCGGAGTCAAATTGATCGGGGCCACCGCCCACTACGCCACCGCCGACCTCGACGAGGGCCCGATCATCGGCCAGGGGGTGACCTCCACCTCGCACCGCGACTCGGTGGCCGATTTCGTGCGACGCGGTCGGGAGGTGGAAGCCAGAGTGCTCGCCTCCGCGGTGCGAGCACATCTCGAGCATCGTGTCATCGTCGCCGGTCGACGCACCATCGTCTTCGAGTGAGAGGGCGCTCCCGATGAGAGAGAAGGTCATCGCCCATCTCACCGCGACGGCTCACGCTCATCGCGAGCTGGTCGCCTCTCTTCCCGAACCGGACCTGGGCCGGCGGCTCTCGGAACGATCCAACACGATCGGCGCCCAGATCTGGTGCGTGGTCGGGGCCCGCGAGAGCTACACGAGGGCGATCCGAGAAGGCGCCTGGGCGGGGTTCGACTGCTCCCTATCCGCATCGGACACGAAGATCAAGGGGCGGGTGCTGGAGGCGCTCGATCGCTCCGAGGAAGCCCTGTTCGAGGTCCTCGGCGACCTGGCGTGGACCGATGCCCGAGAGCACCTCCTCCTCGATCTGCTCGAGCACGAGACCCAGCATCAAGGACAGCTCATACGCTTCATCTACGCCCTCGGCCGCCCTTTCCCGGAGAGCTGGGCCACCAGATGGGCTTTGGAGCACCCCGGCTAGCGCATTCCATGGTCGCGTCGGGCTGAGTCGGTGAACCAGACGTTCGGTTGACCCACCTTCGAATACCTCCGAATGGGGGATGGCTCCGGGATCACCCCGATTGTGCCGATTGGCCGCGGCGGGGAGAATCGGCCCGTGAGCAATGACACGGCTGTCGAGACGGTCAGCGAGGTCCCTCAGGGACCGTCCCGCCGTCCCCTGAGCTGGATCGTCTGGTTCGTCCTGGCGCTCTCGGCGGTTTGGGTCACGCTCATCTTCGGGACGCAGATCGGGGATTGGTGGGAGCATGTCTCCTCGACCCTGACAACGCCCGACGGGTTTCGGGCCTGGGTCGAGGGCTTCGGCGCATGGGGGCCGGTCGTCTTCCTCGTCGCCCAGGCAGTCCAGGTGATCGTGGTCCCGATCCCCGGCGCCCTGTTCCCACCGGTGGGCGCTCTCGCCTTCGGCCCATGGCTGGCCCTCGGGTTGAGCCTCGCCGGGATGGCGCTCGGATCGGCGGCGGTGTTCCTGGTGGCGAGACGCTGGGGACGGCCGTTGGCCGCGCGTCTGGTCGGAGCCGATCGAATCCAGCGCTACGAGAACCTGATGACGGCCCGGGGAGGCATCCTCCTGTGGCTGGTGTTTCTCCTCCCTCTCCTTCCCGACGACGCGCTGTGCGCCCTGGCCGGGATCTCGGGCATCTCGCTGCGGCGCTTCATGGTGATAGCAACCGTGGGCCGCGTCCCGGCCGTCGCCGCAGGTGTCTTCGCCATGGCCGGGCTCGAGGGCGCCCCGCCCTGGGTATGGGGCCTGGCCGCCATCGTGTTCGCCGCGGTTCTCTGGTCGGGATTTCGCTACGGGCGCGCCCTCGAAGCCCGACTGATCCATCGGATGAGGCGAGAGATCCGGCCCCGGTCTCCGAGGAGCGCGCAGACCGTCGACACCTCCGGCTCGCCCGCCCCCGAGACGACCGGTCCCGATCGAATGAGCTCCATCCTCGCCTTGGTGGTGCTGGCGACCGTGATCGGAGTCGGGATCGGGGTGCTCACCGGAGTCTCCGAGCTGACCACCGGGATCATCCTGGTCTGGGGGGTGGTGCTGGCGTTCATGGTCGCCTCGGTCCGTGACGCCGACTGAGTGACGCATCCCTCGCCGCCGCCCTCCCCAGAGCATTGCTGGATCTTCAGACCTGCTGGGCCGGGAGTAGCCTGGGCAGCCCATGGCGATCATCTCACGTGGGTTCGAGGGGCGTCGACCCGAAGTCGACAAGGACCGACTCCCGCCCGGTCAGTACGTCACCACTGACTTCCCGGTCCTCTCCGCCGGCCCGACACCCCGGGTCCCGCTCGACCGGTGGACCTTCACGGTCACCGGTCTGGTCGACCAGCCTCGTTCCTGGACCTGGGACCAATTCGATGCCCTTCCCAAGGAAACGGTGACACACGACATCCACTGTGTGACCAAATGGTCCAAGCTGGGCACGACCTGGACCGGCGTCTCCCTCGACCTCCTCCTGGAAGGGATCGAGACCGCGGCGACCCATGTGATGGCCTCCAGCCACGGCGGCTACACCACCAACCTCCCCCTCGCCGACCTGCGTCAGGGTCGGGCCTGGATCGCCACCGGATTCGAGGGCGCGGCCCTTGCCCCCGAGCACGGCGGCCCGGCCAGGCTGCTCGTACCCCATCTCTATTTCTGGAAGAGCGCCAAGTGGGTTCGGGGAATCGAGCTGCTCGGCGGGGACAGCCCCGGCTTCTGGGAGCGCAACGGCTACCACAACTACGGTGACCCATGGCGGGAACAGCGGTACTGGGGCGACTGAACTGGCTGGCAGCCACCGTCGTGGGGAAGCGGGACGAGACGCCGCGGGTCCGCAGCATCCTCTTCGAGTGCCCCAAGTGGGGTGGGCACATGCCGGGCCAGCACGTCGACATCCGGCTGACCGCAGAGGACGGCTACCAGGCCCAGCGCAGCTACTCGATCGCTTCGGCCCCTGAGGACGACCACCTGGTGCTCACCGTGGAGCGCCTCCAGGACGGCGAGGTCTCTCCCTATCTCTTCGACGTGTTGGCGCCAGGCGATCAGCTGGAGATGAGAGGGCCGATCGGCCGATACTTCGTCTGGCAGGATCACATGGGAGGGCCTCTGCTCATGATCGCCGGGGGCTCGGGGATCGTGCCCTTCCGCTCCATGCTCCGGCACCGGGATGCCACCGGGTCCGAAGCTCCTGCCCGACTGATCTATTCGGCTCGATCCCTCCCCGAGGTCGTCTACCGCGAGGAGCTCGCCGCGGTCACGGACGGGGTCGAAGTACGTCTTGTCCTGACCCGGGAGCAGCCCCCGGGTTGGGACGGATACGGCAGGCGCATCGACCGGGACATCCTGGCCGAGGCGGCCTGGGCGCCCGAGGATGATCCGCTCGTCTATGTGTGCGGGCCCACCGGGTTCGTGGAGACAGTGGCCAATTGCCTGGTCGATCTGGGGCATGACCCGGAGTCGGTCAAGACCGAGCGTTTCGGCCCCACCGGCTGACCTCGCAACACGCCCGTAACAGGACCGTTCCCGATTCGTAACTACCGAGTCACAGCTCGGAAACACCCTGGCTCCATCATCTCCGTCCGAAGCGTGGTCTATGGCGGAAAGGGTTGGAGCGGTGGAGAAGCAAGCATTGTTGGGAAGGTGGTTGCGGCAACGGAGGCTCTGGGTGGCCTTCCTGCTCCTCGTATTCGGGCTGATCCCCACCGGGATGGCCATGGCCCAGGAGGGCCCGACGGTGGAATCGGTGGCCTCCAGCCTCGACTACGTCTGGATGATGGTGGCCGCCATCCTCGTCTTCCTGATGCAGGCGGGCTTCGCCCTGCTCGAGGCCGGGTCGACCCGGGCCCGCAACTCAGGCTCGGTGTTCATGAAGAACCTGATGGACTTCTGCATGTGCGGCCTTGCCTTCTGGGCGTTCGGCTTCGCCATCATGTTCGGCTCCGGCAATCAGTTCTTCGGGACCGAGGGCTTCTTCCTCGCCGGTGAGTACGGCACGACCGACACCGCCCTCCTCTGGTTCTTCCAGATGGTCTTCGCCGCCACCGCGGCCACCATCGTCTCCGGCGCCCTCGCCGAGCGGACCCGGCTCGATGCCTACATGGCCTACTC
>DASUSU010000135.1:0-15132 GCA_036374915.1 Acidimicrobiia bacterium
CACAGCGGCTCGAGCCTTGAGCAGTTCGACCCGGTCATGTCCGCCGAGCCGGTCTCGATCGATCCCGGCGAGGGCCACGGCCAGCTCGGGTCCGGGGGCACGTGAACTCAAGTCTTGCGATAGCGTCTCTTGGTCGAACATCTGTTCGATAACCTACAAGATGCCCCCGACAGATTCCATACCTTCGCGGTCGTAGCCCGATGAACCGGGGCGTCAAGGAATCTCGGGGCCCTTAAAGAAAAGACGGGAAAAACGCCGATAACCATGCATGGGGACGGAACGCCCGATCGGTCCGACTGCGCGTCGGCGTGCGGCCATGGTCGCCACGGGGACGGCGGTGGTTCTGGCCGTCCTCGTCGTCGGTCTTGCCTTCGCCAACTCGGTGGGGGCGTCCCGGGTCGCTGAGAACGCCGCCGAGCTGCACTGGGCCAACGCCACCGTGGGCACGGCCGCCCTGACCCGGGCGGCCCTGGTGCAGGCGACGACTTTCGCCGAGTTGGCGGACACCGGGCTGGTGACCTCGGACGACCTCGCCGCTGCGATGGCCGAGGCACGGGATGCCGGCGACCGTCTCACCGAGCTCCGGGACAGCGGAGGTGCCAGTCCATCCCTCCCGTCGCTGATCCACTTCGTGGCAAGGGTCGACCAGGTGGCCGCGGACCTCGAAAAGGGAGACTTCGCAGCAGCCAAGGAATCGCTGATGACCGACGCCGAGGCGACCTATCTCGACCTGGTCGACTCGCTCCAGGCCGAGCAGAGCGCAATCCAGGACCAGATCGACGCCAACACGGCGGTGGCCCGCCGCACCACCTCGTTCATCCAGTTCTTCCTGATGCTGGCTATTCCCGGCTCGGCCGTTCTCATCTACCGATATGTCGCCCGCCGCCAGGTCCGTGAGTTCCGCCTCAAGATGGACTTGGAGCTGGAGAAGGAGAGGGAGATCGGAAGGGCGAAGGACGAGTTCATTGCCGGGCTCTCCCACGAGCTGCGGACTCCGCTCACCTCGATCTATGGGTTCGCCGAGGTCCTCACCGATGGCGGGGTGGATGACCCGGTGACCGGGCGCGAGCTGTCCCAGATCATCGCCAACGAGGCCGCCGAGATGACCCGGATGGTGGACGATCTGTTGGCCGCGGCCAGGCTGGAGAGCACCGGGATCGAGATCGAGCTGAGCCCCACCAATGTCTCCGATGTCGTGAACGCGGCCATGCTTCCCTTCGAGCGCGCCGGTCTGACCATCAAGAAGTCCGGAGGCGATGCAATGGTGGCCACCGACGCCGCTCGGCTCCGTCACGTCCTGGTCAACCTGTTCTCCAACGCGGCGCGACATGGAGGACCGCACATCGGGGTCGAGGTTTCCAGCGGCGACGGTGTCGTGGACATCGAAGTGTGGGACGACGGCGCCGGAGTGCCCGAGGACCGGCTCGAAGGGCTCTTCGACACGTTCATCCACAATGGGGCGGCCACCTTGATGACCGGGACCCTCGGGCTGGGACTGGGAGTGGCATCCCGTCTCACCGCCCTGCTCGGCGGGAAGCTGGTCTATCAACGCTTCGTCCAGAAGAGCTACTTCATCGTCAGCCTTCCGGCGCTCGCCGGAGCAGTCGGGGCCCGAGACACAGTGAGGGAGGATCAAGGAGTCGCCGACACGATTCGGGCAATGTCGGCGTGAGACGGCTGGTCCTGATCGTGGCCACGGCGGTCATGTCGAGCCTTGCCCTCACCGCCACCGCCTCGGGTGGCACCGAGCACATCAGGGACAAGTTCGTCTCCATCTCCTGGGGCGGCTCCGATGGATCACTGCCCTGGTCCGGGCCCTGGAGCGAGGTAGGGGACGACGGTGACGAGAAGAAGGGCAACGTCCGGGTGGTCTCGTCGGGCAACTGCGCTTCCGGCAACTGCGTGCGTCTCAGCGCCCTGACCACCCTGCTCGGGCCGATCGGGGTGGTGCGCACCGCCGACACCAGCGATCTCGCCGAGACCACTCTCTCCTTCGATCTGGAGACAACCGCATCTCTGCTCGGATCCGAGCTCGTCGTGGAGGTGAGCGGCGGGGACGGCTGGGTCACGGTGGCGGAATACGCCTGGGGCTCGGCACTGGACGACGATCCCACCATCGATGTGTCCGAGTTCACTTCGGAGGTCTTCAGCGTCCGTTTCGTGTTCACCGGCGCTCTGCTCGCCGGCGAGGCCTTCGTCGACAACGTCGAGATCACCGGCACTCACGTCGAGGAGACGACCACGACCACGACCACGACCACCACGACCACTACGGCTCCCACCACGACCACGACCACGACCATCCCGTCGACCACGACCACCCGACCCGAATCCGCGCTCACCACCCCGGGGGCGCAGGGTGGCGCTACGAGCCCGTCGCCGACATCCACCACGGTCGCGGTGGCCGCCGTGACCAGCACCACGGCACCCGGCGGGAACGGGCCGGACCGCGATGGCATTGTCCCGGCCAGGTCCAGCGCTCCGGCCCCGGTCGAGGCGGGCACAGAACCGCTCCCCGAAGACGATGCCGTCGGACCTGATGGGAGCGGGATCCGTGCCGGGGCCCGCGGACTCCAGGCCAACTTCCAGGGTGGTGTCTTCGGCGAGGTTCGGACGGTCTCCGATCTCAGCGGGGTGGACTTCCAGGCCGACTACAACATGGCCGTCGAGATCATCGAGGCTTCCTGGGGGTGGATGGTCCTGCTCGGGCTCCTCGTCGCGCACGCGATCATCTCCGGACTGGACAGAGGCGGGAGCGGGCTCGACGGCTGAGGCGGGCGAAACGACCGAGTTCACAGGGTTCGCCGGCGGCACCGATATCTTCACGGACGATGTCTCTCGACATGTTGATTTGGATCGGCGGACTTCTCATCTTGCTCGTCGTTCTCCACCTCCTCGCATCGTGGGCCGAGGGTCGCGGCTGGATCATCTACCGGACGTCCGCGCCGGGGAGGAGAGGAAGGGGAGGGGCACTCTCCAACGCCATGGCTGAGCTGGAGGTGTTGCTCAGTCCGGCCTCGGAGCATCGCATCGAGGAGGAGCGAAGCCGGCAGGTCGTATCCGACGAGATCGATATCGAGATGGATGAGCCGGGTCCGGTCCAGGTCAGGGGCCCGTGGGAACAGACTCCGGGCGAGTCGGCTCCACCGTCGACTCCTTGAGATCGGCTTTCCCCGGTTCGGGCTCGGCCGGCTTCTACCGTGATCGCCCATGGGCGCTGCGCTGGACCTGATCATCATCTTCACGCTTCGTCTGCTCGATGTCGGGATGTCGACTGTCCGCATCGTCCTGTTGGGGCGGGGCCGGCGGACCCCGGCGGCGGCGCTCGGCTTCGTCGAGGCCCTGGTCTGGGTCCTGGCCATAACCCGGGTCCTGAGTGGGATCGAGGACCCGACCCGAATGGTCGCCTTTGCCCTCGGATTCGCCGCCGGCACCTTTCTCGGGTCGAAGGTCGAGGAATGGCTGGCGCTGGGGCAGTCGCTGGTCCGGATCGTCGCGCCGGTGGGGACCGACCCGGTCGCTCCCCTCCTGCGCCGGGAGGGCTACGGCGCCACCGTGCTCAACGGCGACGGCTTGTCCGGTGAGGTTCGAGTCACCTTCTGCATCGTGCCGAGGAGAGACGTGTTCAAAGTCACCCGTCTCATCCACGATTCCAACCCCGAGGCGTATGTCTCCGTCGAGCAGACATCCACCGTCGACCTGGCAGCCAGACACGGCGGCGACGTCCAGAAGTAGTTGAGCAGAGCGATTCCTATCATCGGTTTCCTTGGCGGCAACGAGACGGATCTGGGCGAAGGTCGATCGGGGGGTGAGGCGCTCGCTGCACGAACTGGTCGAGATGTTCCGGCAGCGGGTCATCTCCTCGGCGACCTCTCCGTTCTCCCATGCCCCGTATCCCCTCGCCCGTAGCCTCGACTATCGGGGCGACCCGGGTCTGCTCGGCCCCGGTTCGGTCTCCTGGCTGGTGATCGGCGACGTCGCAGCCTTCGTCGGCGGCATCCGGGGCCTGCTGGTGCAGGCGGCTCACCCTGAGGTGGTTGCCGGAGTGGGCGACCACTCCCGTTACCGCGAGGATCCGCTCGGTCGGCTGTCCCGCACCTCGTCGTACGTAACGGCCACCACCTACGGGGCCATGCCCGAGGTGGAGCAGGCCGTGGCCCAAGTCCGGCGTATCCACCGTGTCGTCTCCGGGACCTCGAGTCGTGGCGTTCGCTACGACGCCGGAGATCCCGGGTTCTCGGCGTGGGTCCACAACGCCCTCACCGAGTCGTTTCTGGTCGCCCACCGGACCTACGGCGGGGAGAGGCTGACACCGGCGGACGAGGACCGGTTCGTGCTCGAGCAGACCCGGGTGGGTGCCCTGCTGGGGTCCGATCCGATGCCCTCCACCGCGGTCGGCATCTCGAGGTGGATCGAGCTCCACCCCGACCTCGCCCCCTCGCCGGAGATGAGGGACGCGGTCGAGTTCCTCCAGGACCCTCCGCTCGACCCGGGGTTGAGACTCGGCTACCGGGTTCTGTTCGAGGCGGCCGTGGCCATCGTCCCTGAGCGTCTCCTCGGGATCCTCGGTCTCTCGGCCAAGCCCGGCTCGGTGACCGCGGGGCGGATGGCGGTGGCCGGTCTCCGTTGGGCGCTCGGCTACTCACCTACCTGGCAACTGGCACTGGTTCGCACCGGGTCGCCGATGCCTGAGAACCGGTTCAAGCAGCCCATCCCCGCCCCTGCCGGTCAAACACTGTCCAAGTAGGCGCGGAGGACACCGATCTCCTGGTCGAGCGTCTCGGCTTCGGCGGGTCGCCCGCCATCGCGGTATTGGGCGGCGGCGATCTCACGTTCGCCGATCTCGTTCTCGATCAGGTCGACTATCTGACCTCTGCCGACGTGGCGACGGGGAACATCGGAATAGCCCTTGGTCCCCTCGGCTCGGGTCGATACCTCGACCGCCTCGGCGTTGGCTATCGCAGTCAGCGCGGACCGGATCGCCCGGACTCGCACCTTGTCCCCGGTCCTCATCGCCGTGGTCAGGTCGGAGCTGAGAACGGACCTGATCTCGCTCGGTTCGATGTCAGGGTCGGGCATGAGACGAGGGTAGGACACGGACCGACAGACGAAGAAGGGGCCCGGTGACGCCGGGCCCCTTCGTGATGCGCCTGATCGGGAGGTGAGTCAGGCGGTGGGGGGGAGGAGGACCGCGTCGATGACATGGATCACGCCATTCGATGCCTGGATGTCGGTCACGATCACCTGGGCGTCGTTGACGAAGACCGAGTCCCCTTCGACTCTGATCGCCAGGTCTGAGCCCTGGGCGGTGGTCGCCGACTCGAGGGTCACCACCTGGTCGGAGGTCACCTCGCCCGGAACCACGTGGTAAAGGAGAATGGCGCCGAGCGCCTCCGGATCCTCGAGCAGCCCTTCGACTGTTCCCTCGGGAAGGGCGGCGAAGGCGTCGTCGGTTGGGGCGAACACGGTGTAGGGGCCCTCGCCTTCGAGGGTCTCCACCAGCCCGGCCGCCTCCACGGCGGCGAGCAGTGTCGTGAAGTCACCGGCGGCCTCGGCGGTGGCGACGATGCTCATCTCCTCCATGGCCTCGGTCGTCGTCGACTCGGCCATGGTGGTGGTCGTCGTCTCCTCGGCGATGGTGGTAGTGGTCGAGGCTGGTGCGGCCTCGGTGGTGGTCGGTTCGCTCTCGCCACTGCATGCGGCGACGAGGGCGGTTAGGGCTACTAGCGAAAGCAGTCGGCTTCTCATCGATTTCCTTTCCGGCTCCGGTCTGCCACGGCAGACCGTCGGGGGTCTTACCCCTCTTGTTCGGAGCCGGTGGCCGGGGCGGATGACCCGGTCTCAGGATTGGCAACGGCGATGAGGAAGTCGGCGACGAGATCGCCCACCGAGCGGGTGCGCAACGAGGCGATGGCGTCGAAGCCGTGTTGCCCGCCCCGCACCTCGTGGTAGTCGACCTCTGCCCCCGCGTGGCGGAGCGCATTGACGAAGACCCGCGACTCTTCGGCCAGGACGACCGAGTCGAAACTGCCGTGCACCACCAGGAAGGGTGGGGCATCGGGGCGGACCAGATCGAGCGGCGAACCCAGCCGGTACAGCTCCGGGGCCTCCAGCGGTTGCGCCTTCATCACGTGCCGCGCCACGAAGGGCCAGTCATATCTGGTCGGGTTGCGCACCAGGAGGTCGTAGATCCCGTAGTGGGGGGCGCAGGCGATCAGGGAGGTGTCCGCCTTCTCGAACCCGGGCTGGAGGTCGGGATGGTCCCAGGTGAGGGCGGCCAGCGCGGCGAGGTGCGCCCCCGACGAGGCGCCGGCGATCGCCACCCTGGCCGGGTCGATCCCGAGGGAGCTCCCCTCCCCCTTGGCCCATGCGATCGCTCGTTTGACCCCGATCAGATGGTCGGGGAAGGTCGCATCCGGCGAGAGCGGGTAGCGGATGTCGAGCACGACCCAGCCTGTCGCCGCCAGCCGGTAGAGCATCGGGAGGGCCTGACGGCCGGGCCGGCCCCGCATCCACGATCCCGGGTGGAGATAGATCAGGGCGGGTGCGGAGCGGGCCCCGGGGACGGTGTAGACGTCGAGGGTGAGGTCGTCCCAGTATCGGAGCTCGCGGATTGCCCTCACTCCGGTCGGAACACCGATCCGGGCGCGGAAGAGGCCGACCGGCGTCGGGGTGGCGCCGGCTTCCCGCGCCGATCTCCACGATCTGGCGAGCAATGGGAGCAGGCCCAGCTCGGAGACGACGAACAGGGCGAAACCGACGCGGCCGATGGCCAAGTCGAGGGCTCCGGCTCCGATGAAGGCGAGAGCGACCAGGGCGCGGACGACCAAGAGCCACGGCGCCAGCTCCGAGACGATCATCCCGGGCAGCCAGAGAGGTGCGAGCCCCCGGCCGGGTGGCACCGGGCGACGGAGGGCATTGACGGTCCACAACGTGGCCGCGAAGAACCAGGTGAAGAAGAGGGCGGAGATCATGGCGTGGACAGTCCGGTCAGGCCCTTGGGCCGTGCGGCTCACGGTATAGGGCGGCGCCGTAATGGGCGCCGGCCCCGAATGCGGCGAAACAGACGAGCTTGCCCGGTCCGACCCGTCGAGCCTCTCGCAGCTCGTGGTAGAGGATGGGCAGGGTGGCCGCGGTCGTGTTCCCGTAGCTGCCTATGTTGGAGGGGACCTTCTCCGGGCTCAGCTCGAATTGGCGCCGCACCCCTTCCAGGATCCGGTCATTGGCCTGATGGGCCACCACGATGTCGATCTCCTCGATGGACACCCCGGCCTTGGCCGCCACCTCCCTGGCCGCTTCGGGCATGGCCTGCACCGCGCTTCGGAACAGGCTCCCACCGTCCATCCGGGGCAGGTGGGCATCCTGGTCGATCTGCTCGTGGCTCACGTAGGGACGTTCCTTGAACCCGACTCCGGGAACCCAGATGAGCTCGAACCCGGTCCCGTCGGTATGGAGCGACGTGGCGAGCAGACCCTCCTCCTCACCGTCCCCGCGTCTCATCACCACCGCCCCGGCACCGTCACCGAAGATCACGCTCCACGAGCGGTAGCGGCTGTTTCGTTCGTAGTCGGCCTCTTCGACGCTCGTGCTCCGCCCCAGCACGACATCCCATGACTCCCTGCTCCATGGCTGGAAGCCCGCGTGTACCTCGGCCCCGATCACCACCGCCACCTCGGCCCGACCGGAGCCGATCATGGCGTCGGCCAGGTCGAGGGCGTAGAGAAAGCCGCTGCATTGTTGGCGGATGTCGAAGGCGGCGACATTCCCCACCCCGAGCCCCACCTGGACCAGGCCGGCTATGCCCGGGGCGAGATGGTCGGGCGTCATGGTGGCGGTCACCAGCAGGTCGACATCGTCCGGCTCGATCCCGGCATCGCTGATGGCTCGTCGCCCCGCCTCTATGGCCAGGTCGGACGATCCGGTCCCCGGGTCGACGAACCGCCGCTCCTTGACCCCGGTCCGGGTCGTGATCCAGTGGTCGGAGGTGTCCATGATCCGGGAAAGGTCGTCGTTGGTCACGACATTGTCCGGGACGAACATCCCGGTCCCGCAGATGAGGTTTCCCAAGACGTGCCTCCGTCGTGATCCAAGAGCGGATTCGGCTCCGAACATAGTGTTGGATTCTCGTGGTGAACGACCGGACCTCCCTGCGCCGCCTGATCACCGTCCCGGGTGTCGTGATCGCATTCGTGGTGGTGAGCCTCGGTCTGCCCCTGCTGCTGGCCGCCGGGCTGCTGGTCGACCTGGCGCGGTGGGTCGTGTCCCGGAGACCGGCCATGGCGGCGCGGCTCGTCGCCTTCCTCTGGGTCTACCTCCTCGGTGAGATGTGGGCGCTCCCCGCACTGGCCGTCGCCGCCATGGCGGGCGGGAGACGCTCGACCGAATCGACCTATTCGCTGCAGGGTGCCTGGACCTGGTGGAACTTCGAGGCGATGAGGGCGATCTTCGGTCTGTCCTTTTCGGTGGAAGGGTCCGATGCCATAACGCCCCCGCCGATCATCCTCCTCTCCAGACACGCCTCGATCGTGGACACCCTGCTTCCGGCCGTTTTCGTCACCCGGGCCCACCGGATTCGACTCCGCTACGTGCTCAAGAAGGAGCTTCTCGTCGATCCCGCCCTCGACATCGCCGGCAACCGTCTCCCCAACCACTTCGTCGACCGCGGGCCCGGTGGCACCGAGCCCGAGACGGCCGCCATTCGGTCGCTGGCCCAAGGGATGGCCCCGACCGAGGGGGTGATGATCTACCCCGAGGGCACCAGGTACAGCGAGGAGAAGCGGGCCCGGTACACCGCGCCGCTGGTGCGCAAGGGCGGGGTCATCGCAGAGCTGGCCTCCTGTCTCGAGCGGGTCCTTCCTCCCCGCCCGGGAGGGACATTGGCCCTGCTCGATGCGACCACGGCCGACGTCGTCGTCCTGGCCCATCGCGGGCTGGAAGGCTTCGCCCGGGTCAAGGACATCTGGTCGGGTGGCCTGGTCGGCTCCCGTGTCGAATTGAGGTTCTGGAGGGTGGCGCGCGCCGAGGTCCCCGATACCAGGTCGGACCGGGTCGAGTGGCTCTTCCGCCTCTGGAACGAGATCGACGACTGGGTCGGCGAGAAGAGTCATGTGGGGGAGCTCGATGGGTGATTTGCTGATCGTCTCCGCGCTCGTCCTGGCCGCCCTCATGGTGGTCGTATGGCTGGTCAGTCTTCTGGTCAGGGACGCCTCGATCGTGGACATGATCTGGGGCCTCGGATTCGTGATCGTGGCCTGGGCGACCTATCTCCAGGCGGCAGATCCCAGCTGGCGTGGTCTGCTCCTCACCGCGATGGTGACCGTGTGGGGCCTCCGGCTCAGCGGGTACCTGATCTGGCGAAACCTCGGCAAGCCGGAGGACTTCCGCTACCGGGAGATGAGGGAGAAGTCGCCGCACCGGTTCTGGCTGACCAGCCTGTTCCGGGTCTTCCTGGTCCAGGGTGCGCTGATCTGGGTGATCTCGGTGCCGATCGTGGTGAGCCAGACAGGGGACACCGATCTCTACTGGCTCGACTACCTCGGTGTCCTCGTTTGGGGGATCGGTCTCCTCTTCGAGACAGTGGGAGACATCCAGCTGGCCCGGTTCAAGACGCGGCCCGACTCCAAGGGCAAGGTCATGGATCGGGGTCTGTGGCGCTACACCCGCCATCCCAACTATTTCGGTGACTTCTCGGTCTGGTGGGGCCATTACCTGGTCGCGGCGGCGGGCGGAGCATGGTGGACCATCTTCTCCCCGCTCGTCATGTCCTCTCTCCTGCTCCGGGTCTCGGGGGTGGCCCTGCTCGAGAAGTCGATCTCGAAGCGTCGCCCCGAGTACGAGGACTACGCCCGACGCACCAATGCTTTCTTCCCCGGGCCGCCCAAGCGCGGTTAGCCGGCGGACCGGTCCGCCTCCCAGCCGGTGAGCCGGGTCAGTGCCTCCCAAAGCGCCTCGCGCTCTCCGGGCCGTTCCCGTGTCGATCGGCTCAGGTGGGTGGGGGCAACCTCCCGGTCGAACCAGAAACGACCGGTGGACGAGGCGGGCTCCGGAGCGGTGGCCAGCCAGACAATGGTGTCTGCCCCCTGTGCCACGGTGCGGAGCAACGGTCTCATCAGCCGGTTGAACGTGGGCAGGGACTGTTCGACGCCGGCGGTCCCCACCCAACCGGGATGCATGGCGTGCACCACCACTCCCGAGCCGGCCAGCCGCTCGGCCCACATCTCGGTGAGGACGACCTGGCCCCGCTTGGTCCGGGCGTAGGCCGATGCGCCCCGGTAGGCGCCTCTCTCGTACTGCAGGTCGTCGGGTCGTATCCGCTCGGCGTACATCCCTCCGGAGCTGACATTGACGATCCGGGCCGGAGCCGACCGCAGCAGCAGCGGCACCAGGAGATTGGTGAGCAGGAAGGAGCCGGCGAGATTGGTAGCCAGGGTCAGCTCCATCCCCTCGTCGCTGAGGGCGCGCTGGGGGAGCAGGACCCCGACATTGTTCACCAGGACGTCCAGGCGCGGCTCGGACCCGATCACGTCGGCGGCGAGTCGGCGGATCTCCTCCATGCTGCTCAGATCGGCTTGGAGAGTCACCACCCCGCCACCCAGCTCGTCCCGGGCCCGAGCCAGCTTCTCGGACGATCGCCCCACCACGATGACCCGGGCTCCCCGTCCGGTCAGGACCCGGGCGGTCTCCTTGCCCAGACCGCCGGTGGCCCCGGTGACGAGGACGGTCTTGCCCGACATGTCGGCATGATCAGCCTCGAAGCCACGGGCATGGATCAAATAGCCCAGGTTGGTGAATCCGGCGACGGCGAGGCGGTTCATCCGCCCAGCGCCGAGACCAGCCCGTCCACCGCCCTCCGGCCCACCCCCTTCAGGAAAGGGGCGAGGAGCGGGTCGACGTACTTGATCCAGTTGTGGAAGGTGAGATCGGCGGTGTAGTCGATCACGGTCTTCCCCTCTTCGGTCCGGAACCGGATCTCGTCCACCGCGTCGAGGGTCTTCCCCTTGCCGACCAGCACCACACGCCTGCTCCGCTCGAACTCGGTGATCTCGTAGACCATGGGGATGACGGACCGGCCGAACCGGACCTCCAGATCGAAGCTGGTCCCGACTCCGATCGGGCCCTCGCCGCGACGTCCGGAGGCGGCGACACCCGGATCCCAATCCTCGATGTTGGCGAAGTCGGCGGTGTACTCGAACACCTCGTCCTGGGGCCGGCGCACCCGTCGCTGCTCGTGCAGACGCATGGTTCTCGTCCTTCCGATCAGGCGGCCAGGGTGCCGCCGAACACCTGCCAGGCCAGGGCCGACTTGGCAACGAGGCTGAGCAGGATGTAGGTGGACTCGCCGTACACGTAGTTCGACCAGCGACCGACCCTCTTGTACTGGAGCACCATGACCACCGCGAAGACGTTGAAGAAGACGAACAGCGAGAAGAAGATCCAGTAGACGAAGGCAGGAGGGCTGGCCTCGACACCGGGGGCGACGAGATAGACCCCGATCGCCAGCCAGGGGATGGCGCCGGCAATGACCCCGAACCAGAAGGGGAGCCATGCGACGTTCTCTCCCGGCGTCTCGTACTTCTCCTGGAGGAGGCCGAACAGGATCATCGACGCGTTCACGCCGGCGATGGCGAGGAGCGCGGCGATGTCGGCGATCCCGACCAGCATCGCGATCAGGACCACCATCACCGAGGAGGAGAGCGAGTACTCGATCCACCGTGCGTAGTTCCGCTTGTTCTCCAGGTTGGTCAGGTACCAGGGGAACACTCCCGGCATGGAGACGACGAAGTGGGCGACTGCCGACAGGAGCAGGAACACCGCGACTCCCCAAGCCACGCTCACCTCGAACAGCGGCTCTATCACAGGCTCCACCCCGGGCGGCCCGGTCATGAAGGTGCCGATCACCGGCAGGGTGAACTCGTTGGCCAGGGCGAGCACTGCCACCGCCTGGATCGCGTGCAGGGCACCCATGCCCAGGTTGTAGAGACGCAATCTCGATGCGGGCAGGGCTGGTTTCTCGGTCATGGTGACTATTCGTAACCGAGGGCAGCGGCGGATGAAAGGGGACAACGGCCCGACTCCGAGCCGTCGCTCAGTCAGCGGCCAGGGCCCGGTCGGAAGGAGAGCGGAATCTGGCCGTGACCACCCGGTCGCCGAACCACCTTTGCAACTCGGCAGCCTGCCCGACGATCGCCTCGATCGCCTCGGACCCGACATCCTGGAGCAACTCCCAGGTGATCTCGCCCGACGGTCGCTGCCCCCAACCGCCGACGATCATCCCGTTCACCCACACCGTCTGACCCGCATTCCCGTTCGAGTCGAACAAACGACCGTAGTGGGGGCCGAGATACCAATCTCGCTCCTTCCAGCCCATGGTGGTGGGATCGAGGGAGGGGAGAAGCGCCACCCAAGGACCCGCCGGCGCCGCCGGCTCCAGGTCGTCGGCGAGCAGGTAGGCCGGTCCCGACTCGACCTCGACCTCCGAGGCCTCGATGGCGGCCAACGCCGCCCTCACCTGGGTCACCGGCCAACCGGTCCACCATTTCATGTCGAGCTCGGTGCCGGGGCCGAAGGCGCCGAGCCAGAGGCGGAGGAGGCCGGCCTGGGCCTCGGTGCGGCTCATCTCTTCCATGGGCGATCCGATCCAATGCTCGATCGGGGCCCAGCGGTAGAGACTGCTCACCCAACTCCCCTTCGGTCGCCCTCTGATCACCTTCCCCTCGGCGGCGAGCAGGAAGAGGATCCGGGTGGTCATCCCCACCGTGGTCAGCACCGAGCCGTCACTCTTGTAGAAAGTGATCTTCTCGCCGAGCTCGGGCACGTCCTGGCTCAGCTCGGTGGCGACCGCCTCGCCTCGATCGCGGAGGGCGGAAAGGGTCCGCTCCGACACGGATTCGACCCAGCGATCGCCATCGGAGGCGATCCCCGCCTTCTCCACCATGGCGACCAGACGCCTCCGCTCCGGTGCCATCAGCGCCACCGTGGACGAGTGATGGAGGATCGGCGCCAGGTCGACCGGGACCACGAACATGGTTCGGCGCATGGCGAGGATCCTGACCAGGGAGCGCCGGTCGTAGAGGGCCGCGTCGAGGTCGTCCTGTTTCATGCCCGGGACACGGGCCCGGGCCGATAGGTACACCGTGGCCGGGTCGGAGGAGTGGAGCCCGACCATCGCCCGGGCCGCCTCTTCCACCGAGGAGGCAGGGTCGGCGAGACGGTGGCGGCGGGCGAGACGGGCGCGTCGCTCGTCGTTGTCGATGCGTCGCATCGATCGCCAACTTAGACCAGTGCCCCGGCCACCAACGTCGGCCGGGTCAGCGGAACAGGATGACGAGGCCGAAGCCCAGGATGAGGAGGTTCCCAGCCACCGATGCCCCGGTCCTCCAGGCTTCTCCCAGCCTTCGCCCGGCCACCGCCCCCACCGCCGCCACCAGGGTCTGCCAGGAGAGGCTGGCGAGAAAGGCCCCGACGGCGAAGAGGGTGCCATCGCCGGCGGTCATCCCCTCGGCCACACCGAGACCGATGATCACCGCGGCGAAATAGACGACGGTGGTCGGGTTGATGACGGTGAGCCCGACGAAGCGGGCATAGGTGCGGGCCAGGTCGGCGCCTCGCTGTTGCTCCGCGGGTGGCGGTTCGGTTCTCGCCATGGCACGACGGAGGCCGACGATGGCGATCACGGCCAGCACCAAACCGCTCACCGTCCGCAGGGGCGCCCCGACCGACTCGGCGGCTCCAGCCAGTGCCGCGCCCCCGAGCACCGCCAATGACGCATAGAGGAGGTCGGCCGTGGCCGCTCCGGCGCCGGCGAAGAAGGCAGGCCGAAAGCCGCGTCGGATGCCGACCTCCATGATCAGGATCGCGATGGCCCCTACCGGGATGGCGATCCCATATCCGGCCACCACACCGGTGAAGAAGGCATCCATGGCATGGCAAATCTAGGAATTGGGGAGAGCAGCGCCGGTTACCGTCCCGGAGATGTGGGCAGATCGTGACGTCAGACGCGTCGTTCTGGCGCGGTTCGTGTCCCGTATCGGGGGCGAGGCCGCCTTCTTCGTCGGCATCTGGGGCAAGGCCGCCTTCGAGTTGGAGGCCACGGCCGGAGGTGTCGCCGCGGTGATGGCGGCGCTGGGCATCGCCTCTTTGATCGGCTCGGCCGTGGCCGGAGTTCTGGTCGACCGGTTCGATCCCCGCCGGGTCCTGATCGCCGCCGAGATCGTCTTCATCCCGGCCGCGCTCGGGATGGTCTTCGTGGAGACGCTGCCGTCCCTGGTGGTGGTCACCTTCCTGCTCGGGCTGGTCGGTGCCCCGGTGTTCACCGCCATCGCGGCGTTCGGGCCCTTCCTCACCGATCAGCCGGATCGGCTCGCCCGGATCAACGGTCTGATCGAGGGGGCATCATGGGCGGCCTTCGTGGTCGGCCCGGCCATGGGGGCGATCATCGCGGGGACGGTCGGACTCGACGGGATCTTCGTCCTCGACGCCGCCACCTCGGCGGCGGCCGCGGTCATGGTGGTGCCGGTCTCGCTGCGCCAGTTGGCCAAGGACAGGCAGGAGAACGAGGGTCTCAGAGAGCTGAGGGAGGGGTTCAGCTATGCCTACGGTCAGCAGAGGCTCAGGTTCTACATCTGGCTGGGATCCTCGGTCTGGGTCCTCTTCGGCACCTTCAGCGCCCTGGAGCCCCTGTTCTACCGCGACATACTCCGAGTGCAGCCGGAGACCCTGGGCTGGGTCAACTCCATCTTCGGGCTGGGCCTGGTCGCCGGCACCTGGATCGCCTCCCGGCTCCCGGCCCGATTCCGCAGTGCCCGTTTCCTCGTCGTCGTCGTCGCCCTGAACTCGGTTGGCGTGCTCGCCTACGTGGGCACGGACCGGCTCCGGGTGGTGGTGGTGGCCGGTGTCTTCTGGGGGCTCCTGATCGGGGTCATGGCCCCACTGCTCCGGACCCTGATCCAGCTCAACACCAGGGAGGAGATGATGGGCCGGATAACCGGGGTGACCCAGGTCCATCAGGAGGTGGGTCATCTCCTCCCCCTTGCGGTGGCCCCTTTGCTGGCAAGGGCCTTCGGCGTCCAGCGCGCCCTGATCTACGCCGGTGCTGCGCCCATGGCGGCGAGACTCTAACGACCGGAGAAACCG
>DASUSU010000136.1:0-4613 GCA_036374915.1 Acidimicrobiia bacterium
GTCTTCCAGACCAGGAGCAACGCCGAGTGGCTGGCCGTGCTCGACGAGTACGACATTCCCAACGCCCCGGTCAACGACATCGGGCAGGTGTTCACCGATCCCCAGGTGGTGGCCCGGGGCATGATCGGCGTCTACCAACACCCCACCTTGGGCGATATCCGCTATCCGCCCAGCCCGATCAAGTTCAGTGATTGGTCGAGCCCCAACCTGCCCGCCCCGATGCTGGGTCAGCACACCATCGAGGTGCTCACCGGGAGACTGGGTCTGGACGAGGCAGAGGTTCGGCGTCTCGCCGGCGACGGTGTGGTCAGGGTCTGGCCGGAGAACGAGTAGGCAGATGCGTTTCGGGACATTCGTGCCGCAGGGATGGAAGGGCGACCAGGACGGGGTACCGGTAGGCGAGCAGTGGGATCGGATCTTGCGCTTCGCCAACCTGATCGAGGACTCGGGCTACGACTCGATCTGGGTCTACGACCACTTTCACACCCATCCCGTGGTCACCCAGGAGAGCACCTTCGATGCGTGGACCCTGATGGCCGCCCTGGCCGCGGTGACCAGCCGGGCCCGCCTCGGACAGATGTGCACCTGCGCCCTCTACCGGCCCCCGTCGTTGCTGGCCAAGATGGCGGCGAACGTCGACGTCATCTCGGGCGGGCGTCTCGACGTTGGGATCGGGGCCGGATGGTCGAAAGGCGAGTTCGAGGCGTACGGATACCGGTTCCCCTCCGACCGGGAGCGGCTCGACATGCTGGAGGAGGCGGTCCAGGTGCTGATCGCGATGTGGACCCAGGACGAGGCAGGCTTCCAGGGGGAGCACTACACGATCGACGGCGCGATCAACCGGCCCCACCCGATCCAGAAGCCTCACCCGCCACTGTGGATCTCCGGTGGTGGGGAGAGGCGGACCCTCCGGATCGTGGCTCGATACGGCGACTTCTCCAACTTCGGCGACAACCTGGAGGAGTTCCGGCACAAGTCCCGGGTCCTGGCCGGCCATTGCGAGGCGGTGGGCAGGCCCTATGAGGAGATAGGCCGCACCATCCACCGCATGTCGGTGATCGGGCGGGACGGAGCCGACCTGCGCCGCAAGCTGGACATCGCCGCCCGACGCCGGTCTTGCACGCCCGCGGAGTTCGCCGATGAGCACTTCGCCGCAACCGTCCCCCAGGCTGTGGAGGAGATGGGCCGGTTCATCGACGAGGGATGCGCCGAGATGATCCTCTACTTCTACGACATGGGAGAGGCCGACAGTCTCGAGCTGTTCGCCTCCGAGGTGGTCCCTCAGTTGAGATGAGCGGTCTGGATCGTCTCCTCGATCCGGCCAGCATCGCCATCGTCGGGCTCTCCGCCGATCGAGACAAACACGGTGGCCGGGTGCTCGGTCATTTGAGACGTCTCGGCTATCGCGGGGAGGTCCTCGGGGTCAACCCACGTCTTCCCCGGTTGGAAGGGGTGGAGGTCTTCGAGACGGTGGCCGACCTGCCCCGGCCACCGGACCTGGTGGTGTGCGCCACCCCGGCCGGTGCGGTCGGCGACGTGGCGGAGCAGTCGGCCGGGGTGGGCGCGATGGTCGTCTTCGCCGGCGGGTTCTCCGAGTCCGGCTCGGGCGGCCAGTTGCTCGAGCGCTCTTTGGCCCAACGCGCCCGCTCCGCAGGGGTGAGGGTGCTCGGGCCGAACAGTGGCGGGGTGATCCGCCCTTCTTCAGGCCTCGCCGCCAGCTTTCTCACCTGCCTCGACCGTCCGCCCGACCAGATCCGATCGGGGCGGGTCGGTGTGGTCACCCAGAGCGGGGGCACCGGCAGCTATCTGCACAATCTGGCCGCGGCCCGGGGGAGCGGGCTGGCGGTCTCGATGTCGACCGGAAACGAGATGGACATCAAACTGGGCGAGGCGGTCGCAGCGGTATCCGGGCTCGGCGAGGTGAAGGTGGTCCTGGCGCTGGTGGAGACGGTGCGGGACGGGCCGGTCTTCATCGAAGCCGTGAGGTCGTCGTTGGATCGGGGCAAGCCGGTGGTGGTGTGCCGGATCGGGACCGGGTCCCACGGGAAGACCCTGATGACCACCCACACCGGGGCCATGGCCGTTCCCGAGAAGGTGCTGGAAGGCGTGCTCGATTCGCTCGGGGTGATCGTCGCCGAGACTCCGGGCGAGGCCTACGAGATAGCGGAGATGATTGCGCTCTCCGCTGCGGCCCCCGGTGACCGAACCGCCATCGTCACCCATTCCGGTGGGATAGCCATCCATCTCGCCGACCTCGCCGAGCGTCATCGGGTGGTTCTGCCTGCCCCGGGCCCCGAGCTGCGAGCTCGCCTCGATCCCCTCCTCGACCAGGGCGCCGCCAACAACCCTTTGGACATGGGCGGGATCATCGGCGGGCCGGGACGGTTCGCCGAGGTGGTCGAAGTCATCGCCCACTCAGGTGAGTACGACATCGTCCTGGCGGTCTCCACCGCCCACCCTCCGGGCCACACCGACGAGAGGGTGTCAACGCTGCTCGATCTCGATCCACCCAATCCCCTTCTCCACCTCTGGATGGCCGGCGACCAGGCCGCTCACGGTCTCACCATGTTGCGGGATGCCGGCATCCCGGTAGCCGAGGAGCCCAGGGCGGCGATCCGCGGTGTGGCAGGTCTGGCCAGGCTGACCAAGATCCCGGCCCCGGCACCGGTCGAGTCACTCGACGCCGACTTCGAGGACTGGGGGCTGCCCCTGGTCGAGGGTGAGGTGGTCGCCGATCCGGAGGAAGCGGTGGCCGCGGCCGAACGGCTCGGCTATCCGGTGGTGGTCAAGGTGAGCTCACCCGGGCTCGCCCACAAGACCGAGCTGGGAGGAGTCAGGCTGGGATTGGATTCCGCCGAGTCGGTGTCCGCTGCCTTCGCGGAAGTGGTGGCTACGGCGAGGGCGGCCGGGCTGACGGTCGGGGGCGCCCGGGTGGAGCGGTTCCGACCCGGTCTCGAGTTGATCGTCGGCGCACTGGTCGACCCGGTGTTCGGGCCCCTGGTGTCGGTGGGGATGGGCGGTGTCGTCACCGAGTTGCTCGGCGATGTCGTGTTCGCCCCTGCTCCGGTCGACGAATCCGCTGCGCTCGGCATGATCGACCGTCTTCGGGGCCGCCCGCTCCTGGACGGATTCCGGGGCGGCTCTCCAGCCGACGTCGGCGGGCTCGCCTGGATCGTCAGTGTGGTCAGTCGCGGCCTGGTCGGGTCCGCGGTCGCCGAGGTGGAGGTCAACCCGGTGATCTGGACCGGCGAGGAGTGGGTAGCCGTGGATTGGCTGGTGCTCACAGCAACGGCTTGACGCGGTCAGGTCGCGTCGGGCGTCACCCGCCGTCGAGTGTTGCCAGCCACATCTCGATGTCCGGCGCCGGCGGCGATCCCGCCGTCACGTTCGGAGATGCATAGGTCGTGGCGATCACCCCGCGCTCGGTCACGAGGAGTGTGCCGATCGCCCGGTCCTCGCCGACGATGCGGCCCATCTCCTGAACACTCCACTCCAAGCCGTCCTCAGTGAACAACAGGATCTGACGCTCTCGTCCCGGCACTTCATACGCTGCCGTCTCCGCCAGCTCGATCTCCTCGAAGGTGAATGTCACTAAAGCCCGGCCGGTCTCCGGGTCGGAGAAGGTGATGGTCTCCGTCTCGAAGTCGACAGTCGCCCCCTCCTCCACTTGCTCCGAGAACAGCGTGAGCTCCAACACCACGGAATCGCCTTTCGCCAGCACGAGCACACTCTCCGAGTTGTCCCTCGTCAGGGTGTAACCGTCCTTCTCGAGGACGAGAGGACCGGGCGCGAAGCTCTCGCCGGAAGGGTTGTAACCATGGGCCACGACAGCTGCACCGGCCCCACCGGCAGAGGGTTGGTCGAAGTACCAGGACAAGTCTTGGGACAGCAGTCGGTCGACACCGAATGACTCCCACTCTTCCCCGTCATCCGAGTGGACGAGAACGGGGTAGCTACCCGAATACCGGGTCCCGATCAGGCCACCGTTCCAGGGAACCATCATGTCGGGCATCCCGATCGAATTCGCAGGCTCCCACTCGAAGCCGCTGCTCGAGGTCCAGGTCGCCAACTCACCCTGCATCCCGTAGCCGATCATCATCAAGCCCCCGCCCGGGTGCGGCGTCACGACGTTCACGTAGCTGGCTTCCAACTCGAACCTCGTCCAGGTCTCGCCGTCCAGCGAGCTCCAGACCATCACCGGGTTCACGATCCCCGGTCCTTCCAGAAGCTCGATCAGCTCTTCGGTCAAACCGAGCTCTTCTGCCGTGGCGGAGAAGACCGGTATCCCCAGCGGCCCCTCGATCGTGATCTGGAATGGTGATCCACCCCAACCCATCCCATATCGATGGGAGCCGATCGCCGGCCGAACAGCCTCCGGGAGCGCATCGACGATGATCTGCTGCAGGTCGACGGTCGTGCTGCCGAACACCAGCAGCAGCTCGTCTCCGGCCCACGCCGTGTGGAGGTGGGTCCGTAAGCCGGCCGGTGCATACGACACGTCGATCGGAAGCTCCGCCTCGATCCAGAGGCCGGCATCCGCCGACATCCACACCCGGGGCGAGCCATCTTCACCACTTGTCCCGATCGCGATCAGACCTTGAGATGTCGAGATC
>DASUSU010000137.1:0-5374 GCA_036374915.1 Acidimicrobiia bacterium
CCGGGATCGGGCCGGGGGCCTCACCGACAACACCGGGATCGACTTCATCGAGCCGGGTCTCCTCCGGGAGATCGTCACCGAGCTCGACCGGCGTGGTTTCTCCTGTCACTTCCATGCCATCGGCGACGGGGCGGTGCGCAGCGGTCTCGACGCGGTCGAGGCGGCCCGCATCGCCAACGGGTGGACCGGTGCCAGACACAACATCTCGCATATCCAGGTGGTTCATCCCGACGACCTGCCCCGTTTCCGACGGCTCGGCGTCGTCGCCAACGCGCAGGCGCTGTGGGCGCAGGACGGCCCCGACCAGGCCGACCTGACCCTTCCCTATCTCGGTGCGGAGCGGGCCGGTTGGCAGTACCCCTTCGCCAGTCTGCTCCGTGACGGCGCCACGCTGGCAATGGGATCCGACTGGGGTGTCTCCACCGCCGACGTCATGGACCAGATCGACACCGCGGTCACCCGGCTCAACCACGACCAGCCCTGGCTCCCGCCGCTCAACGCCGACGAGAGGATCACTTTCCTCGACGGGCTGGCCGGCTTCACCGCAGGATCGGCCCATGTCAATCATCGCGACGACGTCAGCGGGACGCTGGCGGTCGGTATGCTCGCCGACCTCGCGGTCCTCGACCGCGATCCATTGGCGAGTGGGCACATCCGGGACGCCTCCGTGGCTATGACCGTGGTCGGCGGACTGGTGGTGTTCGAGGAGGTCTGATGTCCAAACCCGCAGTCGAGTTGGCCGGAGTCACCAAGCGTTTCACGGATGAGGTGGTCGCGGTCGACGGGATCGACTTGACGGTCGACGACGGAGAGTTCTTCTCGCTGCTCGGCCCGTCGGGATGCGGCAAGACCACCACCCTCCGCATGATCGCCGGATTCGAGTTCCCCACCGAGGGGAGTGTGCGGATACACGGGTCGGAGATGGGGCTCAAGCCGCCCAACCAACGGCCGGTGAACACCGTCTTCCAGTCATATGCCCTGTTTCCCCACATGTCCGTGGCGGAGAACGTCGCCTTCGGGCTCAACATGAAGAAGGTGGAGCGAGCCGAAGTGCAACAGCGGGTGAGCCGGGTGCTGGACCAGGTCCAGCTCTCCCACCGGGCCGACGCCCGGCCCAGCCAGCTCTCCGGTGGCATGCAGCAGAGGGTCGCCCTGGCCCGGGCCCTGGTCAACGAGCCCGAAGTCCTCCTTCTCGACGAGCCGCTGGGCGCGCTCGATCTGAAACTGCGCCAGGCGATGCAGGTCGAGCTGAAAGACCTCCAGGGCAGGGTCGGGATCACCTTCATCTACGTCACCCATGACCAGGAAGAGGCGCTGACCATGTCGGACCGGATCGGGGTGATGAACGAAGGGAGGTTGCTCCAGGTGGGCCGGTCCGAGGAGATCTACGAGCACCCGACGTCCCGCTTCGTCGCCGACTTCATCGGCGACATCAACCTCCTCGACGTGACCATGAACGGGTCGAATGCGGCTCGGCTCCCCAATGGGGTCGAGATTGGCGTGCCCGAGGGGAGCGCCGTGGTGGGGGGCCAGGTCACGGTGGCGCTGCGGCCGGAGCGCCTCGCCCTCTACGACCTCGACGAGGAGGTCCCCGCCGGCCACAACCGGGTCCGGGTCAGGGTGAAGCGACGTCTCTACTACGGCGACGTCCATTTCTACGACGTCGATGCCGGCATCGGCGTCGAGATCGAGGTCAAGGAGGAGAATCGGCCCGGTGTCGAGCTCTACGAGGTCGGCGACGAGGCTTATCTGGTCTGGAGCCCGGAGGCCGCCAACCTGGTGACCTCCTGATGACCGCACCCACCGTCACCGACCCCTCCATCGCTGCACCGGTCACACCCGAGCTGGAGCAGGCCTCCCGGAAAGCCGAGGCGAGACGGGGGCTCTTCATCGCACTGCCCTCCTACGTCTACCTGGTGCTGCTGTTCGTCATCCCCCTGGTGCTGGTCTTCGTCTACTCGTTCGCCACCAGGGACTCCACCGGCCAGACCGTCCTCGAGGGTTGGAACCTCGATTCCTACCGGAGGTTGTTCAGCGCCGAGGTGCTCCAGATCTTCGTCAGGTCGCTGGTCCTCGCCTTCGTCACCACCGCTATCTGTCTCGCGGTGTCATATCCGTTCGCCTTCTACATCGCCACCAGGGCCCCCCGGGTGCGCAACATCCTCCTGGTGTTCGTGATGATCCCGTTCTGGTCGAACTTCCTGGTCAGAACGTATGCCTGGCGGGTGATCCTGGGGTCGGAGGGGCCTCTGTCCCAGGCCAACCAACTGCTCGGGGGTGAGCCGTTCCGGCTCCTCTTCACCAACACCGCGGTCCTGATCGGCCTGGTCTACGGATTCATGCCGTTCATGGTCCTACCCCTCTATGCGGCATTGGAGAGGATGGACTGGCGGCTGGTGGAGGCGGCCAGGGACCTCTACGCCGACGGCTGGACCGCCTTTCGCAAGGTGACCCTGCCCCTGTCCATGCCCGGTGTCGTGGCCGGCTCGATCCTGGTCTTCATCCCTTCGCTGGGCGCCTACGTCACCCCGGCGTTGCTGGGCGGGGCGAAGACGGTGCTGATGGGGGACTACATCGTCAGCCAGTTCCTCGCCGCTCGCAACTGGCCCTTCGGCTCGGCGTTGTCCTTTGCCGTCATGTTCGTGATGCTCCTGGCCACGGTCTTCTATTTCAGGGCCGGAGCCAAGACGCTGTGAACGAGGGCACGGCGCCGAAAGGACCGGTCGAGCGGCTGCTCGGGCTCAACGCCTGGGTCGTATTCCTGTTCTTCTACGCCCCGATCGTCCTGCTGATCGTCTTCTCGTTCAACGACAACGACAATGTGGGGATCTGGACCGAGCCCTCCCTGCGCTGGTACGGCGAGATGTTCCAGGACGACCGAGTCATGGGAGCGTTGCGGAACTCGCTGGTGGTGGCGTTTTTCTCCACCATCGTCTCCACCGTGTTCGGGACCATGCTGGCCATCGCCCTCGAGCGATACCGGTTCCGGGGCCGGGGTGCCCTCGACGGCATCGCCTATCTACCCATCATCATCCCCGACGTGACCATGGCGGTCATGCTCCTCGTCTTCTTCTTCCAGGCATTCGGGGTCCTCGGCGACCTGTTCGACATGCGTCTCACCACCGGTTTGACCACCATCGCGCTCTCCCACATCGCCTTCAGCATCTCATTCGTGGCCGTCGTGGTCCGGGCCCGTCTCTCCCAACTCGACGGGTCGCTGGAGGAGGCGGCGGCCGACCTCTATGCCAACCGCTGGCAGGCCTTTCGCAGGGTGACACTTCCCCTGATCGCACCCGGTGTGGCCGGAGGAGCGCTGCTCGCGCTGACCCTCTCCCTCGACGACGTCGTGGTCACCCAGTTCGTGTCCGGGGCGGGGTCGACCACGCTCCCGGTCTACGTCTTCGGGCTGGTTCGACGAGGGGTGACCCCGCTGATCAACGCGGTGAGCACCATCATGCTGGTGGCGTCGATGGTCCTGGTCGGGATCTCGCTCGGCTTCCAGCGCGGGGCCGAGGCGAGGGCGCAGCGGCTGGCCGATCCCGAAAGCATCCTCGAGGAGATCACGGCCGATTGACTCACCCGACGCGGCCGGAGACGCCGACGGCTCTCCGTGCCGATAAGGTATCCCGGCGACAGGTAGCAAATCGACGATTCCCGGGAGGATTAACGAGATGCGTACAAGGGCAAGGCTCATCGTCTCACTGCTGGTGGTGGCGCTGGTGGCAGCCTGCGGCGGCGACGAGAACGGCGGCGGGACCGGGGACACGGGTGTGGACGGAACCGAGTCACCCGATGGTGCGACCGGAGCCGGCTGCGCGCTCGACCAGGTCGACGGGGACCTCAACTTCTACAACTGGTCCGAGTACATGGACCCCGAGCTGGTCACTGCCTTCGAGGAGCAATACGAGGTCGACGTGGTGGAGGATTTCTACGAGTCCAACGAGGCGCTCCTCGCCCAGATGCAGGCCGGAGCGGTCTACGACCTGATCGTCCCCTCCGACTACATGGTGGGGATCATGATCGAGAACGGTCTCCTCGCCCCGCTCAACAAGGATGCCGTGCCCAATCTGTCCAACCTGCTCGCCAGGTTCACCGAGCTGCCCTACGACCCGGGTCCGGAGTACTCGGCGGCCTACCAGTACGGGACCACAGGGCTGGGAGTGAACGTCTCGGCGGTGGGCGAGGATTTCCCCCGGAGCTGGGCCCTTCTCTTCGACCCGGAGCTGACCGAGACGTTCCCGGGCGGGGTGTCGGTCCTGAACGACCCGCGCGAGGCGATGGGGGCTGCTCTCAAGTATCTCGGCTACTCGCTCAACGACACCGACCTCACCCATCTTCAGGAGGCGGCCGACACCATCTCCGCCGCACTGGGGGGGATCGCCACCTTCGACTCCGACCAGTACGACGAGGCGCTGGTCGCCGGCGAAGTGGCCGTCTCTCACGGCTACTCGGGCAACATGATCATCGGTATCGGCGAGGCGGAGAACCCCGACGATTTCGAGTATGTCCTGCCCGAGGAGGGAGCGACGCTGTGGATCGACAACATGGCGGTGCCCGCCAACGCCGAGCATCCCTGCACCGCGTTCACCTTCATCAACTACATACTCGACGCCGAGAACGGTGCGGCCCTGACCAACTGGAACTACTACGGCACACCAAATGAGGCGGCGGTCGACTTGGTCGATCCGGAGGTGACCGAGTTCTACGCCCCGACCTTCGACGCCGAGGGTCTCGAGGTCATCGAGGACACCGGGGACTACGAGATCAACTTCACCGACTATCTGGCGCAGGCGAAGAGCTGACGAAGTCAGCTCTTTCGCGGTACTTGGTGCCTGGTACCAGGCACCAAGTACCTACTTGGATACGTGAGACGTAGATCCCCGATCGGGGTGATCGTGGCGTTCGTCGCCCTGGTGCTATCCGCCTTGCCGGCGGGGGCGGAACCGTTGGGTCGGGACTCGGTCGGCATCGTCGACCAGAGCAGCCGATGGACCCTGACCGACCCGGTGACGGGAGGGCGGCTCCAGTTCGACTACGGCGATCCGGGCGATGTCCCCTTCTTCGGTGATTGGGACTGCGACGGTATCGCCACCCCCGGCTCGTACCGGCGCTCCACCGGCCAGGTCTATCTCCGCGACAGCAACACCAGCGGCGTCTCCGACGTCACCTTTGTCTTCGGAAACCCCGGGGACCTCCCGCTTCCGGGTGATTTCGACGGGGATGGGTGTGACAGCCTGTCCATCTATCGGCCGGCAGAGGCGGCCTTCTACATCAGCAACTCGCTCGGCGCCGAGGGCCGCGGTTTGGGGGCGGCCGATCTCCACTACTCGTTCGGGGATCCGGGTGACGTCCCGTTCGTCGGCGATTGGAACGG
>DASUSU010000138.1:0-2502 GCA_036374915.1 Acidimicrobiia bacterium
CGACATCTCGGCCCTGCCCCATCCCGAGCCTCTGCCGGGCATGCCCGACGCGGTCAACGCACCGGTGGTCCCGGCAGTCGACGTCTTCAACTCCTCACGTCCCGACATCGACGGCATCTCCGTCCCGGACCTGCCGTCGGGTCTCGAAGTCACCCAGCAGAAAGGAATCAATGTCATGGGGGTCAGCTTCGCCTCGGCAGCCGGGGTGTTCTTCGGTCTCTACGCCTATGTCCTCCCCCTGGTCCTCTACACGTCGTGGGTGGTGCTCGCCCTTTGGGACCTGTCCCGCCGAGACGACCTCTCCCGGGGCAAGGCGATCGGGTGGATGGCGGCGGTCCTGGTCGTCCCGTTTCTGGGGGTCCTCGCCTACCACGTCCTGGGGAAGAGCTCGATACCGGCCTGGCAGCGTTGGGTCTTCATCGTCGGCGGCCTGGCCGTGTACGCCCTGTTCCTCGGTCTCGGCCTCATCGTCGGCGGCATCGTCTGATCGAGATGCCCGGCGGTCTGTCTCGACGTGAGTTGCTGAAGAAGGCCGGTCTCGGCGGGGCCGTCTTCCTGGGCGGGTCGGTGCTGGGGCACGGCGTCCAGCATCGGGCCGAAGCCGCCGAGGACTACTCCAATCCCGGGCTGGTCGGGCACTCGACCCTCCACGAGGACGGGGCGCCGGCGTTGTACGGGGAGGCTCACGCCCCGCCGGACACCCTGGGGCCGGATGACCTCGACCACCAGACCTTCCCTCCGCCACCCGACGATCTCCCGGCCGGGTCGGTTCGAGAGGTCGAGATCAGTGTCGAGGAGCGTCTCATCGAGGTCGGGTCCGGTGTGTTCGTCGAAGCCTGGACCTACAACGGGACCGTTCCCGGCCCGATCATCCGGGCGACGGAGGGGGACCTGCTCCGGGTGCATGTGGTGAATCGGACCGGGAACCCGCACAACATCCACTTCCACGGCTCGCATCGCCCCGAGCAGGACGGCTGGGAGCCGGTGCCGCCCGGAGGCGAGACAACCTATGAGATCGAGGCGGGCCCGGCCGGTCTGCATCCCTATCACTGCCACACCGCCCCGCTGGCGGAGCACATCTCCCGCGGGCTGCACGGGATGATGATCGTCGACCCGCTCGGCGGGCGACCTGCCGCCACCGAGGTGGCACTGCTCCTCTCCGGGTTCTCCAACGACCAGGTCGGCCGCAACGGGATCGTCGCCTGGAACGGCGTCGCCGGGTTCTATCACGACTTCCCGATCAAGGTCGGGGTCGATGACCGGGTCAGGGTCTATCTTGTCAACATGCTCGAGCACGAGCCGCTCGCTTCGTTCCATCTCCACGCCCAGACCTTCGATGTCTTCCCGGCCGGGATGGGGGAGGAGCCGGTCAGCCGCGATGACACCCTGGTGCTGGGAATGGGTCAGAGGGCCATCGTCGAGTTCACTCTCCCCACGGTCGGGCGCTACATGTTCCATCCCCATCAGCACTGGCTCGCCGAGCGGGGGGCGATGGGCTGGTTCGCCGCGGTGTGAAATGACCCTCAACTACCCGCTGCTGCAATTCGAGCATCTGAGCCACCGGGACATCGAGTTGTTGTCCCGGATCGCCGGGGTTCCCGAGGAGTCGGTGCGGGCCAGTCTCGGCCGGGATCCCGGCTGGATCGACCGTGCCTTGGCCGCACCCGAGCTCTTCGAGGCGATATTCGGCGAGAGCGAGGGCATCGGGCCGATCGTGACGCCGTTTCTCGCCTTCGGCGCGCTGGTCCATCACGCCGAAGGTGACCTGGGTCGCTCCACCCACCTCCTGGAGTGGTCGGGACCGGGCAAACGCCTGCCCGTGTTCGATGTCGCGCCTCTGCGCGACTACCTGGGGGACGGCGGGCGGCGGTTCTTCCTCATCGAGCATCTCGCCTCCTTCACCAAAGTGGCCAGCGGCACCTTCTGGGTGCGGACCCGGCGCGGGTACGCGCGGCGCCGGTTCAGCGAGGTCGACCCGGTCCGGCTGGCCGATCTGGTCGAGCAGCTCCCCATGGAGCAGCGTCCCGGCGGTTACCGGAGGCTCGGCGACGTCGCCCTGTTCCTGACCGGGGTCTTCCCCGACCACACCGCCCGTCACCCGTTGCCGGTGTCGCAGCGGGAACGACTCGCCCGCTCCGCCGCCATCGGTTCCACCGACGCCCTGGTCGAGGGCGACGGGATCGGATTCCTGGAGAAGGTGGGCGCGGGGTGGTATCGAAGAGCGGTGGGGGAGGCCGAGGCGATGGTCGGCATCGGCCCGGCCTTCCTCCGTGACGTGGCTGACCGGTTCGCCGACGCCCGGCGCATCCTCAACTACCTCGCCGACCGCTACCTGTTCCGACGAGACATCGGGCTGATCAGACCGGGAGGCTGACCGGCCCCGCCGGGACCGGTCACGGGGAGGCTTCGGGAGTCGGGCTCGGGCCCCAGAGGTCGATCTGGGCCAGACCGTGGATCCCCAACGTCTGTGACATCTCGCCACAGTGGTAGGCGTCGTGGCTG
>DASUSU010000139.1:0-3571 GCA_036374915.1 Acidimicrobiia bacterium
CGAGATGGGAACCTATGGGCCGGGAGAGATCGCCGCTCTCACCGGCTGGATCCCCCCGGACGTTTCCGCGCTGGTCGCGCTGGGACCGGTGCACCTCGAGCGGTTCAAGACCGAGGAGAGGATCGTCTCGGCCAAAGCGGAGATCCTCGACCGGGCAGGCATTGCGGTGATCGCCGTGGACCACCCGCTACTCGCTGCTCTCGCATCGGAACGGGCCACCACGATGGAGGTGATCACCGTCTCGTCGCAGGGCGCCGCGGCCCGGGTCGAGGTGAATGGGGGCTCGATCCGCATCGACGACGTCGAGGTGGCTACGACCCCCGATCACGTGTTCGAGGTGAACCTGGCGGTGGCCCTCGGGATCGGGCTCGCCCTGGGTCTGCCCGCCCCGGATCTGACCTCCCGCCTCGACGGCCTTCCCCGAGCGGAGCATCGCCAGACCGTCGCCGCCTCCGACCGCGGCTTCACCGTCATCGACGACACCTTCAACTCCAACCCGGCCGGGGCCAGATCTGGTTTGCGGCTGTTGGCCGGTCTCGGGGCCGGGGGGCGAACTGCAGTCGTGACCCCGGGCATGGTCGAGCTGGGGCCCGCTCAGTTCGCCTCGAATAGGGAGTTCGCCTCCGAGGCGGCCGCGCTGGTCGACCACCTGATCATCGTCGGCGCCACCAATCGGGCGGCTCTCCTCCAAGGTTCCAGGAACGGCCGGGCGTCGGTTAGCGTCGTCGCGTCCCGCGAGGAGGCGGTCGACTGGGTAAGGGAGAACCTGGGCCCGGGAGACGCCGTCCTCTACGAGAACGATCTTCCCGACCACTATCCGTGAGGAGTGCGAATGGCCAAGCCGGTGGTGATCTTCGGCGGTCCCTCCGACGAGCATGACATCTCGATACTCACCGGGCTCCAGGTGACTCGAGCCCTTGGCGACGTGCACGCGGTCTACTGGTCCAAGGTGGGGGATTGGTACGAAGTCGATGCCGGTCTCGAGGCCGCCGACTTCGCCGACGGCGTCCCCCGCGGGTCGCGGGAGTTGACCTTCGTGGCTGCTCCCGGCCGGGGGCTGATGGCCAAGAGGCGCCCGCTCGACGCCGACGTGGTCCTGATCGCCTGCCACGGCGGCCCCGGGGAGGACGGGACACTCCAAGGCCTGCTCGACCTCTCCGGGCTTCGATACAGCGGCCCGGGCCAGGCCGCATCCGCCCTGGGCATGGACAAGCTCGCCTTCGGGGCGGCCATGGCCGCGGCGGGCCTCCCTACCCTGCCCAGGGCCCTGGTGAGCAGCGGCAATGAGCCCGCCCCTTCGTTCCCGGGGCCGTTCATAGTCAAGCCGAGGTTCGGCGGGTCGTCGATCGGCATCGAGATCGCCGACGACTGGGCAACCGTGCTCGCCCTGAAGCAGAGCTCGGCGTTCTTCGACCAGGGGGCGGTGGTCGAGCCGTTCCTGGCCGGGAGCCGTGACCTCCAGGTGGCGGTGCGCACCTACCCCAAGTGGGAGCTGTCCGCCATCGAGGCCCCGGCCCGCGCCGCCGCCGGGATCTACTCATACGACCAGAAGTATCTGGCTTGGGGCGGCGAGGTGAGTGCGGGGAGGGAGCTTCCTGCCCCGCTCGAGCCGGCGATGGTGGAGGAGATCCACCGTCTCTCGCTCCGGGTCACCGAGGTTGCAGGCTTGCGGGGAATCGCCCGGATCGACTATCTGGAGCGGGACGGTGACATCGTGGTGAACGAGGTGAACACCATCCCCGGATCCATGGCGGCCTATCTGTGGATCTCGCCCCCGCTGAGCAGGGAGACTCTGTTCCGTGACATGGTGGACGAGGCTCGAAGCGGCCCGGTTCGAGTGTTCTCCGTGGCCGGCAGCGACGGGACCGCGCTGCGCAGCGCGGGGACGATCGCCTCCAAACTGGGCTAACCAGAAAGGACCGGCGCTTGCCGGTCCTTTCTCAGTCGGTTCCAGCCCCGGTCAGAGATGCACCACCGGGCAGGTGAGGGTGCGTGTGATCCCGTCGATGGCCTGGATCTTGGCCACCACCAGCTTTCCCAGCGAGTCGACGTCGTCGCTGGTGGCCTTGACTATCACGTCGTAGGGGCCGGTCACGTCGTCGGCCGAATCGACGCCGGGGATCTCGCGCACTTCCTCTGCGACCAAAGCGGCCTTGCCGACCTCGGTCTGGATCAGGACATAGGCCTGGACCAACTGAGCCTCCTTAGGGTCTCGGGTCGGCCCGACCCTAGTGAACGCGTTTTGCGCGGTGCGTGGTGAGGTCGCGAGAGCGGGTCGAGAACCGACCTGTGGCCCTACCGGCGTCGGCCGTTCCTGGCAGAATGTGGGCATGTGGCCGTTCGGCGCGGAGGTCTGAGATGACCGCGATCGACGTCCGTCACCTGGTCAAGCGGTATGGCGACACGGTGGCGGTCCGTGACGTCAGCTTCTCGGTCGAGGAGGGGGAGATCTTCGGGATCCTGGGGCCCAACGGCTCGGGGAAGACCACGACGGTCGAGGCTCTCCAGGGGTTGAGGTCGATCGACGGCGGCGCGGTCACGGTGCTCGGGCTCGACCCGTCCAGCCAGGCCGACCAGATCCGGCGTCTCATCGGATCACAGCTCCAGGAGTCGGCCCTGCCGGAACGGGTCAAGGTGTGGGAGGCGCTCGACCTGTTCGGCTCGCTCAGCAACCAGGGCCCGCCGGTATCCGAGCTGCTGGCCGATTGGGGGCTCGCCGAGAAGAGGAACGCCCGATTCGGCAGTCTCTCAGGCGGGCAGCAACAGAGACTCCTCGTCGCCCTCGCCCTGGTCAACGACCCCCGGCTGGTGTTCTTCGACGAGATGACAACCGGGCTCGACCCATCTTCGCGTCGGGTGGCCTGGGAGCTGATCCGTCGCATCCGGGAACGGGGCACCACGGTCGTCCTCGTCACCCATTTCATGGACGAGGCCGAGGCGCTCTGCGATCGACTGGTCGTGATCAACAAGGGCGAGGTGGTCGCAGAGGGGACGCCGGCGGCCCTGGTCGATCGGTTCGGCGGCGGGGCCCGGGTCAAGTTCACCCTGGACGGGGAGGACATCTCCTGGATGTCGGCGGTGCCCCATGTCACCGGGCTGTCCCGGGAGCGCAACCGATACGAGGTGCACGGGACCGGCCCGGTCCTGGCCCATGTCGCCGCAGCCCTGCTCGAACACGGGCTGGCCCCGGTCGACCTCCGCCAGGAGCGGGCGACACTCGAGGAGGTGTTCCTCGCGCTCACCTCGGAGCGGGGGGAGGCGTCGTGAGGATCCTGGCAAGGATGACCCGGCTCGAGCTGAAGCTGTTCCTGCGCGAGCCGCTCACCGTGCTCTTCGCCCTGGTGCTCCCCCTGATGGTGCTGTTCGTGATGGGAGGGGTCTTCGGCAACGAGGCCGACGTGAGTGTCTATCGCGGAGTGGGCGCCATGAACTACTACGTCCCCGCCTACCTCGCTCTGGTCGCCGCCTCGGTGGGGCTGATCAGCCTGCCCACTCAGCTGGCCGGCAATCGGGAAAGGGGTGTGCTCAAGAGATACCGGGCCTCCTCGATGCCCGCCTGGGCGGTGGTGGG
>DASUSU010000140.1:0-4322 GCA_036374915.1 Acidimicrobiia bacterium
AACCGGAGACCTCGCTGACGTCCACCGGCATCTCGAGGTCCAGATCGCGGTGGCGGGCGGCCTCGACGATGGCCCGGGCCAGGACGTGGTTCGATGTCTGGTCGACTGACGCGGCGGCGCGGAGGATCTCGTCCTCGGATCGGTCCCCAGCCAAGACCGCGACGCTGCGCAGGGCAGGCTGGCCTACCGTGACCGTCCCCGTCTTGTCGATGAGCAGGTTGCGGATCTGGGCCAGCATCTCCAGGGCCCCGCCGCCCCGGAACACGATGCCGCGATGCGCGGCGCGGGAGATCCCGGACACGACCGCGATCGGGACTGCGAGGAGCAGCGGGCAGGGCGTGGCCACCACCAAGACCGCTAAACCACGCACCGGGTCCCCGGAGAACGCCCAGGCCGCTCCCGCCGTGCCGAGAGCGAGGGGAACGAACCAACCGGCCCACCGGTCGGCCAGCCGCACCGAGGGTGCTCGTGACTGGCGCGCTTCCTGCACCAATCTCACTATCCCGGCATAGGTGCTGTGCTCGGCGTCGGCGGTGGCGAGTACCTCGAACACGTCGGCGGCATTGACCGCGCCGCTGCTGACCAGATCGCCGGGCTTGCGTTCGACCGGGAGTGGCTCCCCGGTGAGGGCCGACTCGTCGACGAGGGCGGGCTGACCGAGCACCACACCGTCGACCGGTACCACTTCACCGGCCATGATCATGAGACGGTCGCCACGGGCAACCTGGTCGATCGCGACCACTTCGATCTCACCGTCAAAGACCCGGTGTGCCTCCCGTGGGGCGCGCGAGAGCAGGGCCGTCAACTCCCTCTCGGCGCGGCCGGCGGCATACTCCTCGAGGAACCGGCCGGTGGCGAGCATGAGCCCGATGATCGCCGCGGTGAGGAACTCGCCGAGCCCGAGAGATGCCCCCACCGCAATGATGGCGATGACGTCGACTCCGGGCTGGCGCCGACGCAGCTTCTCCACGATCTCGCCGACCAGGGGCAGAACCGGCGCCACCGCGACCGCGGTGAACAGCACCCGGGACGCGGTGTCCTGGTCCAACGCCACCAACACGCCCCCGACGGCCAACCCGAGGGCGCCCAATCCCAACATCCATCGTGTCGACCGCTCCGAGCTCATGGCGACGATTCAAGCCCGGTCATTCGGAAGCGGCAGAGCACGAAGTATCTCTCACTTGGACCTGTCGCCATGGTGATTGGCCGACCACCCGGCGACAAGGGCATTTGGGCCCATGTTGGTGGGCACTCCGAGGCGAGAAGCCGGTGTTTCGGCCCGAACACCACCAGAGCCGCTGTCTCTTGGTTGAATGGGCGACCGATGAGCGAACGAGCGCACCCTCGCGACGCGGCAGGCCAGGTCTCGCCGCGACAGCACAGGCTGAGAGTCTGGGGCCAGACCTCCTGGGACATCCTGCGGGTCCTCGCCCTGGTCGCGGTGGTGGTGTTTCTCCTCTATCAGGTGAAACTGGTGGTGATTCCCCTGATGCTGGGCGCCTTCGCCGCCAGCATCGGCACTCCCGCCGTCGGCTGGCTCGACGGACGGGGCTTGCCCCGCCTTCTCGCCACCTGGATCGTGGCCCTGGGATTTGCCATCGTCGTCTTCCTGTTGGGGTGGTTCCTGGTAGCCGAGATCCAGGGGTCGGCCGATGAGATGTCGGCCGCCCTCACCGACGCCTGGGAGCAGCTCCAGGAGTGGCTGGCCACCTTCCAGGTGTTCGGTGGGCAGAGTATCCCCGACCTGCTCGAGCAGATGTTCGCCAATGGCGGTACCAGTGAAGGCGGTCTGGGGCAACAAGTCACCAGCGGGTTCAGCACCGCCACCGAAGCCATCACCGGCTTGTTCCTCACCGCCGTGGTCGCCTTCTTCATCGTCAAGGATGGAGAGCGGTTCTGGGGATGGCTCCTGTCCAAGGCACCTGCAGGCGACCGGGACAGAATGGCAACTGCCGGGGCCGCGGCCTGGAAGACCCTACGGCGCTACCTCTACGGCACCGCAGTGGTCGGCCTGGTCAACGGCACCGCGGTGGCCATCACTCTCTTCATCCTCGACGTCCCCCTGGTGATCCCACTGGCCATCCTGATGTTCCTCGGCGCCTTCTTCCCACTGATCGGCGCCATCGTCTCGGGGTCGGTCATCGCCCTCACGACACTTGCCACCAACGGCCTCACCGACGCACTGATCGTGGCCATCGTCGTCATCGTGGTCCAGCAGTTGGAGGGAGACCTGATCGCGCCACTCGTCCTGGGACGGGCGGTTGCGCTGCACCCGCTCCTGATCCTGTTCGGGATCACCGCCGGGTTCGTCATCGGGGGCATCGTCGGCGCATTCGTCACCGTCCCCTTCATCGCCATCAGCGCCGAAGTCATCCGCACCCTTCGCCCCGAGATCCTGCAGACGGAGTGATCCGGCCGGAGCGGCCCTACTCGATCGGATGTCGTGTGATCGAATCGGGTTGTCTCCCCGCCAGCATCCACCCGGCCCCGGCAGCAAGCGAGGGGACTCCCAGCATGAGCAAGGCGACGTGGGCCAGCGGCACCGGGGAGAGAGCACCGAGATCCTCGAGATGGAATACCACGAAGGCCAGGTATGCGCCCCCAACACCGAGCAGGGCGCCCATGACGGCGAGACCACCTGCCGTCGCCGCGGTGAGTCTGCGGCGGATCCTGGAGCCGGCTCCCGTGGCGGTGAGGATGCGGAGGTCGCCGGCTGACTCGCTGCGGATCAGCCCGACGGTCGTGGCCAGGATCCCAAGGGCGAGAAGCATGCCGACCGTGGTGGCACCCGTGCGGAGTGCCGCCAGGTCGGCTTGGTCGTTGCGCCTCTCCACCGTTATCCCCGCAGCCGCGGCCGTCTCTCGACTCTCGGCGAACTGATCGTCCGTGATGGGGGAGGCCGCTTCGACCAGCCAGGCCGCCCTGGCCGAGTCCCAGCCTCGGCTGCGCAATGCCGAAGGGGTGACGAACGAACCGGGAAGCGATGTGTATCCGGGCTCGAGATGTTCCGGGCCCCTCACCAACTCCGGTCGCATCGGCTCGAAGAAGATCTCGCCCCTCTCCACCGTCAGGACCTCCGTTTCCGGGCCCACCGTGTCGAGGTCGACCCCATAGTGCTCGAGAATCTCGGGGTTGGCGACGTACAGATGCGTCAGTATCCGGTTCAGCCCGGGTTCGACCGCTTCGGTCAAGACCACCGCAGGCAATCCTCCGAAGCCCTCGAAGCCAGAGGCGACGGCAACGTCGATCGGCACGACCGTGGCCCGGTCCAGAGAGTCGGCGATCCTGTGCACAGCGTCGTCGAGTTGCGCCACTTCGGCGCTGGACCGGTCAGGGATGGGGCGCACGTCGTCCCTCGGAGGGATCTCCCCGATCCTCACCAGAAGCTGGGTATCGGAGAGATTGCCTTCCTCACTCGACGAGTACAACGCCCCGCTCGATGCCACGATCACGGCGGCTGCGATCCCGACCGAGAGGGCGATCGCGGCCAGGGCGGCTCCCGAGCGGGCCTGGTATCGGACCAGGTCACGGATGGCGATCCGCCCGGCCACCGAGAGGCGTCGGCCGAGGCGCGCCCCGGCCCTGATCGCCACCGGACTGACCACCAGCACCCCGAGGGCGAAGGCGACCGTGCCGATGAGGAGGAGCGCAACGCTGCCCCAGCCGTCGAGCGGATCTCCGGCAAACGCCAGGCAGGCCAGCCCCACCACGACGAGCGGTGCAGCCAATGCCGCCGATCGCATGACCGGACGGGGCCGGGGGGGTCGCCCTGAAAGAGCCGACACGATCGAAACCCGGGAGATGGTCCGTGCCGGCCACCAGGCCGCTGCGCTCGCCGTCGCCACCGCCATGATCGCCGCGGCCAAGACCAGCCACCACGGGATGTCGAATCGCTCGATGCGATGCCCGACGACAGGTTCCAGGGCGGGCACGACGAGGAGCCAACCGGTCAGACCGATGCCGACTCCAATCGCAGCCGCCACTGCCCCGATCAACGCCCCGTTGGCCACAAGGGCCAGACGGAGGTGGCGCACGGTGGCGCCGATTGCGGCGAACATGCCCAATTGGCGAAGACGACGCTGGGCGACCACGACGAATCCCGCCGCCGCAACCAGGGACACCAGCAACAAGACGACGGAGCCGGCCATGAGCACGCCGATGGCCGCCATGAGGCCTTCGTTCTCCGGTCTCCCGGCGACGACTGCGCTTGCCCCACTGGGCGGACGGAATGACTCGGCCCGGTCCTGACCTCCCTCGACCAGCATCGTCGCCGACTCCAGATCGGTTGTGATCCCCGGGGCGATCAGGGCGAACTCGTCGTT
>DASUSU010000141.1:0-20850 GCA_036374915.1 Acidimicrobiia bacterium
GGGCGTCACGTATACGTGACGCCGTGCATTCGGTTTCGTCCTCGATTCGAGTGCGTGCAGGTACACCGGCTCCTGGACGAGATGAACCGGGGCCCCCTTGGGCCGGGGGCCCCGGTTCTGGCATACCGCTCAGAGGATCCAGATCAAGCCGAAGGTCACCGCTCCGGCCGCGGCGAGGACGCCGAGGATCGTCGTTGCGATCACCCTGGTCGTCCAGACCCGATCCTCTCTCAGCATGCCACGGGCGAAGAGCCCGAATGCGGCTGCCAACAGCACTCCGGCTCCGACGAACATGCCGAAGTACCAACCTTCGGCCAGTCCGCCCAGGAACCAGTCGGTGGGCACGTAGTACATCCACGCCCCCACGCCACCTGCCAGCACGCCGACAATCCCGATCACCCATTCGGTGATGTAGGACCGCGGTTGCATCCGGGTGACCTCCGTCTCACGACGCTCGAGAAGCGTTGCCACGAAGACCACCTCCATTCCTGGATGACCGCCTCATTCGGGTGGCCATCCGCTTCGATTGTGGTACGGGGCGGTTCACACCGAACAGGGCCAATAGACCCGAAGCGTGGAGGACGCTCAGCCCATCGCGCCCCCTCCAACGCGGCCTCTATACCCTGTCCCTCCCATGGCTATCGACGACCCACAATGGCCGCGGGCCGACATATGGCTGGCCCAGGATCATCCTGCCCCCGAGATCCTCGTGGTCGGGGTGCCCTCCTCCCTGGCCTCGCTCTCCCCTTCCCGAGCGGATCTGACCCCGCTCGAGCTGCGCCCGCGTCTCGGCCGGTTCTCCACGTACCAGGCTGAGTGGGGAGTCGACTTCGGTGCCGTCACGGTCAGGGACGAAGGCAATTGGCCCGTCTCGGAGCTGGACATGCACCAGATCCTGGGGGCACTCGAGGAGTTGGGCGCCGAACTGGAGTCGGCCGCTCTCACCCTCTTCCTGGGCGGGGACAATGCCATTACCCGTCCTCTGGTCAACGCGCAGTCGAAGAACGCGAAGCGGGTCGGTCTCATCACCTTCGACGCCCACCACGACGTCCGCACCCTCGACCTCGGTCCCACCAATGGGAGCCCGGTGCGAGGGCTCATCGAAGAGGACGGCCTCCCCGGGGCCAATGTGGCCCAGATCGGGATCCACTCCTTCGCCAACTCTGCCAGGTACCGCGCCTACTGCGAGGAGGAGGGAGTAACCGTGCTCACCATCGGGGACATCGAGCAGCGCGGCATCGGGTCCGTGGTAGAGGACGCCCTGACCGTCCTCACCGTGAGGTGCGACGCGATCTACGTCGACGTCGACGTCGACGTCCTCGATCGGGCACACGCTCCGGCATGCCCGGGAGCGCGGCCGGGTGGGATGAGCATCCGCGACCTGGCCGAGGGGGTTCGCCGGTGCGCCCGACATCCCAAGGTGACTGCCATGGACTTCGTCGAGGTCGATGCGGAAGCCGACCGTGACGGTCTCACCCTCGACGCCATGGCCCACCTCTTCCTCTCCGCGGTCGCTGGTTACGCGGAGCGGAAGTCGCCGCCATTCTCAATGCAGCCCGTCACGTATCCGTGACGCCCTGCATTAGGAACGCGGTTCTCACCCCCCGCTGACCACCTGCTCGGCCTCCCGACCGAGGCGGTCGCCCCGACGATGGTCGAGGAAGCCGTGGGGGAGGCGGACGGGGCGGGGGCCATGGGAGTGGCCCCGGACCATGCGGTTGGCCTCCTCGGGGAAGGGAAGGCCGGGGTCCCAGTCGGAGAGGATCTCCTCGACCCGGTCCACCGAGTCGACGCGGGCCAGGGCGTCGCGCATCCTCGGGCCTGCGGGGAAGCCCTTGAGGTACCAGGAGGGGTGCTTGCGGAACAGGCTGATCCCGACCCGCTCCCCGAAATGATCGACCAGCAGGCCGGCGTGCCGGATCATGACCCGGGCCACTTCCCCCGAGGTCGGGGCCGGCGGCCGCGGTTGCCCGGCGAGGACGGCGGTCAGGTCACGAAACAGCCAGGGACGGCCGAGACAGCCCCGGCCGATCACCACGCCGTCGCATCCGGTGCGCCTCATCATCTCCACCGCATCCTCGGCGGTCCAGATGTCCCCGTTGCCGAGGACCGGGATGGTGGTGACCGTCTCCCTGAGCCGGGCGATGGCGCCCCAGTCGGCCTGTCCCGAGTAGAGCTGGCGGGCGGTTCGGGCGTGCAGGGCGACGCCGGCCACACCCTCGTCCTCGGCGATGCGACCCGACTCGAGATAGGTGAGGTGCTCTTCGTCGATGCCCTTGCGAAACTTGACCGTGACCGGGACCGAGCCCGCGTTCGACACTGCGGCACGGACGATGGAGCGATACAGGTCGCGCTTCCAGGGAAGTGCGGCGCCTCCCCCATGCCGTGTCACCTTGCCCATGGGACACCCGAAGTTCATGTCGACGTGGTCGACCTGCTCCACCTCGACCAGATGGGCGACGGCCTCGCCGAGCGAACCTGGATCGGTCCCGTACAACTGGACGGAGCGCGGGGTCTCGTCCGGGGAGAATCGAGCCAGTTCGCGGGTCTTCTCGTCACCTTCGAGCAGTCCACGGGCACCGATCATCTCCGAGACATAGAGCCCTGCCCCGTACTCCCGGCAGAGACGCCGGAACGGGGCGTTGGTGATCCCGGCCATCGGGGCGAGCACCACGGGCGGATCGACGGCGAGAGTGCCGAGGCGAAGCATGGAGGAAAGGGTAAGCAGCCGGGCCGGGTTAGAAGTCGATGGAAGCGACGTTCTGGAGACGGACCTGGCCCCGTGCGACCAGCTTGGAGTCGGACTCCCGGGTGACGCTCACCTGCCATAGCTGCTGGGTGCGCCCGCGATGGATCGGTGTCGCCGCCCCGATCAGGACGCCTTCGGTGGTTGCCCTGATGAAATCGGTCTGGTTGGACACGCCGACGCAACCGGCCATCCCGTTCTCCATGGCCCAGAGCGCGGCACCGGTCGAGGCCAGGGTCTCGATCAGGGTGCAGTAGACCCCACCGTGGACCACGCCATAGGGCTGATGATGGTTCTCGTTGATCACCACCTTGCCCTGGCAGGAATCGGTGGACGCCTCGGTCAGCTCGATGCCGGTGTGGCCGACGAAGGTTGGCCGGGCGAGAAAAGGGTTCTCCATCAGACGCCGCATCCCACCGATATCTGGGGAACCAACCCCTGGTCGTCGTTGACGTACTCCCAGACCTCGACCCCGATGCCCTCGTAGTAGGCGGTGGTGAGGACCACCTCCATCCTGCCATCGCCGTTCAGGTCGGCCACCGCCGCCACCGAGTACGAATTCACCACCGGGCTGTCGGCGGTCACGATCACCGACTCCCCGAGGATGGCATTCTGGACGTCCCCTTGGACAGTGCGTCTCATGAAGGCGATCGAGTAGTCGCCGTCCTCGGCGAACAACCCATCGGTGACGTCCTCGGCCACGACCAGCACCTCGTTGACCCCGTCGCCCTCGAGATCGACCTGAAGCAGCTGCTTGATCGTCGGCTCGGGGACGTTCAGCCCGCGCTCGGCCAGCATCTCGGCGGCGAAGGCGGCATAGGTCCCGTCGTCCTCGATCTCCTCGACCAGATGGGGGACGAGGATCCACGGCGCCGAGATCGCAACCCCGAGCGGGCCGGGCCAGTCACCGAGGACGGCTTCGTCCTCGAGCACGATCCCCGGGTTGTCGAGAGGCTCGCAGACCGTGGTGGGCTCGCCGCCGGGGATGATCACGTCGAGCCCGAGGTATGCCACCTGGTAGTCCTCGCCGCCGGCAACGGGCAGCGCCGTCCCCTGGTCGGCCTGGACCCACCCCGACCCGTCCCACCATCCCAGGGCGCCGGGGCCGGTCACGATCAGCGGGGTATCACCCCAGTTGCCCTCGACCGCGGCGGTGGTGGTCGTGGTGGCCAGTGTCGTCGTCGTGGTCTCCGAAGAGGTCGTAGTGGTGGCGGCGACCGTGGTGCTGGGGCCCGCGCCGGAAGCCGTGGTCCCGGGCAGCGAGGTGGACGGAGCCGTAGCGGTGGTGGAGGTGCCTTCACCCTCTTCGGCGTTGCCGAGCAGAAAGATGATGACCACGACGATCACGACGAACAGACCTGCCAGGATCCAGGCGGTGCGGTTCATGGTGGAAACCTACCCTGACACTCTGGCTCTGAAGGCGTCGATGTCCCCGCCGGAGGCGGCGACGAGGCGGGCGAGAAGGTGGATGGGCATGCCCACCACGGTGAACGGGCTCCCGTTCACCCTGCTCACGAAGGCTCCACCCAGACCCTGGAGGGCATAGCCCCCTGCCTTGTCCAGCGGCTCACCGCTGTCCACATAGCCCACGATCTCCTCTTCGGTCATCGGCAGGAACTCGACCTCGGCCATGTCGACCGTCGATCTGACCCGGGCCCCGCCGTCCCAGGAGGCGACGGCAAGCCCGGTGAACACCTCGTGGACGGAACCCTGGAGGAGACGAAGCATCGCCCTCGCCTGCTCCGGGTGACCGGGCTTGCCCATGATCCGCCCCTCATGGACCACGACCGTGTCCGCGGCCACCACCATCAACCCCGCTGCGGCCATCGCCTCCGCCTTGGACCGGGCTACCCGCTCCACGTAGGCGGCGGGCGCCTCGTCGGGGAATCGTGACTCGTCGACGTCGGGGGGACGGACCTCGAACTCGAGCCGGAGCCGGTCGAGCAACTCCTGGCGGCGGGGAGAGGCGGAAGCGAGGACCAGCCTCACCTGACGATCCGCCCGTATCGGATCACCAGGCGCGGGTGGGCGAGGACCCGAGGGTCGAGGGCCGGATCGTGGTCGAACAGGACCGCGTCGGCTGGGGCCCCGATGTCGAAGTTGGAAGGGCGGCCGGTTGCACGGAAGCCGGCGAACGACACGGCATCGACCACGGCCGCGGGCGCCATCCCCATCTCCCAGAGGCGAATCGCCTCCTCGGCGACCTGATGGGTGCCGACCGCCATGTCGGTGCCGGTCAGGACGAAGACCCCGCATTCCACAGCATGGTTCAGGTTCGACCTCACCCGGTCCAGACCTTCGCCGAGCAGACGCCCACCGGACGACTCGGCTCCGAGTTGGCGTATCACTGCCTCCACCTGGACCACGGTAGGCACCCAGATGCCACCTCGGGCCCCCAGCTCCGCGAGGTCGTCGGGGGTGAGGAACAGACCGTGCTCGATGGAGTGAGCCCCGGCCCTGACCGCCATCGACGGCACGTCGCGGGCCATCGTGTGGACCGCCACCCTGCTGCCGTGGTGCTCGGCCACGGCGACCGCCTGAGCCAGCTCCTCCTCGCTGAAATTGGGCAGGGGGCCTTTCCCCGTCCTCGGCCAATCCCCGATCAGCTTGACCCATCCCCGACCTTCGACCGCAGCCCGACCGACAGCCGTGGCGATGTCTCCGGGCGCGATCTCCCTGGCGAAGCCTCCCCAGTAGCCTCCTTCGACGGCGTGGATCACCCCGGCCGCCTCGATCTCGGGCCGGTCCCGAGCCGGGACCCGCTCCATCATGTCGACCACGGTCAGATCACGCCAGCCCTTGTCGAGGACGAGCCCTACGCCGGCCTCGAGCGCGGTCGTCGCCCGTTCCTCGGCCCCATCGGGATCGCCAGGAAGACGGTCCATCGTCTCCCGGGCAAGATGGGCGTGGCCGTCGACGAGCCCGGGCAGCGCCCAGCAATCTTCCGGTGCCGACTGGTCGGGGGTGCCCCAGGGGGCGACCCAGAGACCGTCGCGAGTGTCCCGGGTGACCGTGTCGCCTCCCGGCATTCGCAGCACTGCTCGAAGGTGCATTGCGACGACGGTAATGACCCCTGCCTGCCGATAATGCGGGCATGCGCACTCTGACCGGGGTCATGATCCTGCTCCTCTCCGCCTGTGTCGCCGGCGATGGCGATGCCGGGAGCGGGAGAGAAACCGGACCCCCCGTCACCACGGATGGGCGGGTGAGCACGACACCGGTACCCACCACGACCACACCAAGGCCGATCCCGGTGCAGATCGACGACTGCGCCGCGCCCCAGGTCTGGTTCTCCCCACTGTGCCAGGCGTACGAGCTGGCCCAGGAATGGCACATGGATCGTCCCATCGACCCGGAAAGGCTGGCGGAGGCGGCTCTGCACGGGCTGCGGGAGTTCAGCACCGCGGCGACCGAGCCCCCGCCGAGGACCCTCATCTGTGCCATCCCCGACCACGCATTCACCCCGCTGTGCACCGAGCTCGCCGATCGCGCCGCACTGGCATCGATTCCGATCGGGGAGGCGGTGGAGGCGGCCGTGGCCAGCATGGCCGGCACCGGCTTGGAACAGTTCTCCTACTACGTGCCTCCCGAGTTGGTGGGCAGCTTCCGCTCCAACGGCGTGGTCGGGGGCATCGGTGTCCTGCTCGACGCCACCGATGCGGCAGGCTCCAAATGCGTCCGCATCGCGGTGACCTGCCCACTCGAGATCGTGTTCGTCTTGGACGACAACCCCGGGGCCGAAGCCGGTCTGCATCCCGGCGATCAGATAGTGGAGGTCGATGGCGTGCCGGTGACCGGGCTCGGGTTCGTCGAGACCGCCACCAGGCTGGCCGGTGACGAGACCGGTGCGGTCGAGATATCGGTGGAGCGCGAGGACGACGAGCTCGAGTTCACCATCGAACGGGCGCCGCTGGTGGTGCCCACCGTCGAGATCGACCTGCCCCGCCCCGGCATCGGCTACCTGCTCATCCCCGACTTCGAGCCGGACATCCCGGAGCTGGTGCACGAGGCGCTTGCCGATCTGGTCGACCAGTCGATCAACCGGCTCGTCGTCGACCTCAGGGACAACCCGGGAGGGTTCCTCGAGGCGACCCTCGATGTTGCCACCGAGTTCATGACCGGGGGCGTCGTGGTCGAGACCGTCGGCCCCGGCGAGAACTTCGCCTACGAGGCGGGAGACGGAGGGCTGGCCGCTGAGACCGAGATCACTGTGTTGGTCAACGAGGGCACCGCCTCGGCGGCGGAGATCCTCGCCGCCGCCCTCCGTGACCGGCGCGGGGCGACGATCCTGGGCGAGCCCACCTTCGGTAAGGATGCCGTCCAGATAGCCTTCGACATGAACAACGGCGGAGAGTTCAACGTGGCGGTAGCACGCTGGTTCAGCCCGAACGGGACATCCGTTTCCGGCACCGGCGTCCTCCCCGACCGGGTCGTCGAGCTCCCCCGGTCGATGGGCACGGCCGAGCTCGCTGATCTTGCCTTCGAGGGGCCATGAGCCGTATGCGTCGATATTCAGCCTTGGTTGCCATCCTGGCGCTCCTCGCCTCGTGCCGCCCAACCGAAGAGGCGGTGCCGACCACCTCCAGGCCTGTCACCACCGAGGCCGAGTCACCGGTCACCACCTCCGCCGGGGAGAATCGCCCTCTGCGCCTGGTCGGATGCGATCCGGCCGACCCCGAGGTGGAGATCGTGTGTGAGACCTACGACCTGGTTCATCGCCACTATGTCGACGAGGTCTCCGACGAAGACCTGGCGAGGGCGGCCGACCTCGGGCTGGCGGAGCTCGATGGGGCTTCGACCGACGCCGAACTGGTCTGCGCCGCCCCCGCGGTCGCCTTCCAGTCGACATGTGAACTTGCCCTCGCCGAGGCGGAGACGGGCGCCGAGGCGGCAGAGGCGATGGTGTTCGGCCTCGTCACCTTCGGGCTCGACCCCAACTCGGTGTACTTCGATCCGGAGGCCCGGGAGTTGGTCGAGGAGGAGCAGACCGGCCACGTCGAGGGGATCGGTGCGCTGGTCACGGCCGAAGACTCTGCTACCGGGGAGCTGTGCTCGGTGATCTCGGACACCTGCCGCATGTCCATCGTGTCCACCGTCGAGGGCACGCCGGCCGAGGCGGCCGGTCTCCAGCCCGACGACGTGGTGGTGGCCGTCAATGGTGAAGACATCACGAACTGGACGCTCGACGAGGTGACCGCGACGGTCAGGGGCCCGGCCGGGAGCGATGTCGTGCTCACCCTCCAGCGGGGCGAGGAGGTGTTCGACGTCACAATCACCCGCGCCGAGTTCGTCGTGCCCGTGGTGTCGGGCGAGGTGGTCGGCACCACCGGCTACATCGCCCTCAACACCTTCACCGACAACGCAGACGAACTGTTCGAGCGTGAGCTTCGCAACCTCCTCGACCAGGGTGTGGACACGCTGGTGTTCGACCTGAGAAACAACCCGGGCGGGCTGCTCGACACCGCCATCGAGATCGCGTCGGCTTTTCTCCCCGACGGCGACGTGGTGGTCACCAAGAGCCCCGACTCCTCCACCTCCTACCCGGTCTCCGGCGACCCGATCGTGCCCGAGAACGTGAAAGTCGTGGTCGTGGTGAACAAGGGCAGCGCCTCGGCCTCCGAGGTGGTCTCGGCGGTGCTTCAGGAGAGGGGCCGGGTGACCGTGGTAGGGGAGAACACCTTCGGCAAGAACACCGTGCAGCAGCGCTTCGCCCTCTCCAATGGAGGGGCGCTCAAACTCACCATCGCCCGCTGGCTGACCCCCGGTGGGCTCGACTTCGGCTCGGTCGGGGTCACCCCCGACGTCCTTGACGAGATCGAGGTCGACCTCCCGGTCGAGGCCGTGGTGCGGGAGGCCCTGGCCGCATCGGTCACGGTGGCGGCCACCCCCTGACCGGGCAGTCGCCGCTCAGCCCAACGGGTAGGCGATCCCGGTGTTGGCGTGACAGTCGTAGCCGTGCGGGTTCTTTCCCAGATACTGCTGGTGATAGTCCTCGGCGTAATAGAACTCGCCGAGCGGGGCGATCTCTGTGGTGATGTCGCCGAAGCCGAGTGGGGTCAACTCAGCCTGATACTTGTCCTGGGACCGTTTGGCGATCTCCAGTTGCTCGTCGCTCGTGGTGTAGATGGCCGATCGGTACTGAGAGCCGATGTCGTTGCCCTGCTGCATCCCCTGGGTCGGATCGTGGGTCTCCCAGAAGACCTTGAGCAGCTCCTCATAGGACACCTGGGCCGGCCGGTAGACGACCAGGACCACCTCGGCGTGCCCGGTGCGCCCGGTGCACACCTCCTCATAGGTGGGGTTGGGGGTGTACCCGCCGGCATAACCGGCGGCCGTGGTGTGGACCCCCTCCATCTTCCAGAACCTTCGCTCGGCGCCCCAGAAACAGCCCATCCCGAAGACGGCGGACTCGGTGTCCTCGGGAAACGGCCCGACCAGGGGGTTCCCGTTGACGAAGTGGGCCGGGGGCACCTCGACCGGCTGAGCCCGACCCGGCAGGGCCGAACCCGCTTCGGGCATGTCGGTCTTCCTTCGTCCGAACATCACAACCTCCTGGGCGATACGCCACTCACGGCAACACTGCCTCCAGCTCCATCTCGACTTTCCATCTCGGGTCGAGCAAGCCGCTCACTACAACCATCGTCGAAGCCGGTCTGATTCCCGAGAACACCTCACCGTGAGCCTCACCGACCACCCCGGCGTCGGCGGGGTCGGTGATGAACATCCTGGTCCGAATCACGTCTTCGGCGCGACCGCCCGCCTCGACCAGGGCGGCGAGCATGATCTCGAGACATCGACGCGCCTGCACCTTTGGGTCGGGATCGACCGAGCCGTCGGCCCAGATCGGGGCCGTGCCCGAGACCACCACCCGGTCATCCACTCGCACCGCCCGGCTGAACCCGATCTCGCTCTCGAAGGGGCTTCCCGACGAGACGTTTTCTCGCACCATTGCATGCCCAACCTACCCGGTCCGGACTCGCTCAGGACACGGCTGATCCCGGGCCGGGCCGGCAGCGAGGGCGGTCGGGTGGCGGGCGCCACTTCTCGTGCCTCGCACCTTTCAGTACCCTCAACGGGTCCTCATGCGTGCGCTGCGCCCCTTATCCCTCGTCGCCCTGGCTGCCGCCGGTGCCCTGGCACTGACGCTCGGCGGCGAGCCTGCCGCCCGGGCGCAGAGTGTCGGGGAGAGCGAGCAGGATGCGGAGGAGGCGGGTAGGCGGGCCGAGGCGGCCGCCGGCCTGGTCGACACCGCCCTCGCCGAGAGAGCGGAGATCGAAGCCGAGCTGGCGGTCAGCATCGCCCGGATCAGCGACCTGTCATCCGAGCTTTCGATCGTCTCGTCGAGTCTCGACACGCTGCGGACCCAGATCGCGTTTGCCGACGGCGAGCTCTCCGGGATCAAGACCGATCTCGAGACTCATGCCGTCGACGCCTACATGACCGCCCTGGTCGGGCCCGGGGTCACTTTCGTCGGCTCGTCGAGCGTGGAGGAGGCGATGGTGGCCGGGCAAGTGGTCGGCGACGTGGTGAACGAGGGCACGGCACGGGTCAACGAGCTGGTCACCAAACGGGGGGCACTGGAGAAGCTCCAAGCCGACTTCCGGGAGCAGGAGGCGCGAGTGAGTGCACTCAAGGCGGAGGTCGACGGCGAGATCGAGCACCTCGCCTCCCTGTACGACCAGGCGGACGCCGCGGTGGGTCAGGCGATCAGGGAAGCCAACGCGGCAGATGCCGCCTACCGGGAGACCCTGGATGCGGTGGACGCGGCGCAGGCCAGAGAAGCGGAGAGACGACGCCAGCTGGAGCGAGCCCCGGCCACGACCGCCCCACAGCCGGAGCCCCCGGCACCTACCACCACCACCGCACCGGAAACCACCCCGACCAGCGACGACGGCGGAGGAGGCGGAAGCGGAAGAGAGTGGGACTTCCCACCCGTCGTCGAGCAGTGGAGGTCCCTGGTGGCCGCCTACTTCCCGGCGAACAGGGTCGACGAGGCCCTCGCCATACTGCAGTGCGAGAGCCTCGGGGACCCCGATGCCTACAACCCGTACTCCGGCGCTTCGGGGTTGTTCCAGTTCCTCCCCTCCACCTGGGCGTCGACATCGCCGAAGGCGGGATTCGCCGGCGCCGGGGCGTTCGAGCCCGAGCCGAACATCGGGACGGCGGCATGGCTGGCCGGCCGATATCAGGAGCTGGGACAGGGCTTCTGGGCGCCGTGGTCCTGTCGACGCGTGCTGGGATGACCGTGCCCTCGTTGGCGAGACGGTGGCCGAATCGATAGTTGGGGGCCACCCCCTACAATCCCGCCGCCGATGGCCACCGACCACCTCGACCCCCGTCGCCAAATCCTCTTCATGGCCTTGGCCGTGGTGGCCACCCTCCCCGGAGTCGTCCTCCGACTCTCCGGGGCCCACCCAGACCCGATCGTCGGCGCGATCAGCTACGGGCTGGCGATCGTGGGCGCAGCTTTCATCCTCTCCTGGGCCGCGGAGGTGGTTCAGCTCGACATCGCCGCCGGGCTGGCCCTCGCCCTGCTCGCCCTGATCGCCATCCTCCCCGAGTACGCGGTGGACTTCGTCTTCACCGCCAAGGCCGGCCAGGAGTTCGCCGCCTCGGGAGACGCGTCCCGTTACGGGCCCCTGGCCCTGGCCAACATGACCGGCGGCAACCAGCTCCTCATCGGGCTGGGCTGGCCGATGGTCATCTTGATCGGCACCTGGAGGGTGAGAAAGGCCGGGGCGCGGCCGGAGGACGCCGAGCAGACGACCCCGAACCAGATATCGCTCGCCAGGAGCCAGTCGGTGGACATCGCCTATCTCACCATCGCATCGCTCTACGGGTTGACCCTGTTCCTCAAGCAGACCCTCTCCCCGCTCGACGCCGTGGTACTGGTCGCGATCTACGCCCTCTACCTGAGACGGCTGTCCGGGGCCCCACCCGGGGCGCCCCACCTGGTCGGGCCGTCGGCTTACATCGGAACGCTCCCCAAGCGGGCCCGCCGCATCGTCAACTACGCCATGTTCGTCGTCTCCGCGGCGGTGATCCTGCTCTGCGCCGAGCCCTTCGCCGAGTCCATCATCGAGCTGGGGGAGGCGATCGGGGTCAGCGAGTTCCTCCTGGTCAAGTGGATAGCCCCGACCGCCTCGGAGGCCCCCGAGCTCCTGGTGGCGACGCTGTTCGCCTGGAGATTGGCCAGCCGCACCGGGCTCGGCGCCCTCGTCTCCTCCAAGGTGAACCAGTGGACGCTTCTGGTGGGGACGCTGCCCGTGGTCTTCTCCATCTTCTCCGGGGCCCTGCACGGACTGCCACTCGACCGGGTACAGCGGGTCGAGCTCTTCGTCACCGCGGCCCAGTCGGTGTTCGCAGTGGCGATCGTGGCCAGCCGCTCGGTCACCCGCAACGAGGCATGGGTGATGCTGGGGCTCTTCGTCGCCCAACTCGCCGAGTCGGGGCTGGCCGAGCTGGGCCACATATCCGAGGAAGCCTCGGCACAGGCGAGGATCGGGGTCGGAATCGTCTTCCTGCTCGCCGGCGCCTGGGTGTTGAGGAAGGACTTCAGGGCGTTCATGGTCAACGTCCGCGACGGGCTGCGCACCCCTTGGAGCGAGCTCGTCGTCGAAGAAAAGGTCTGATCCCGGGCACGACCCCCTTCAAATCGCACCCTCCGCCGGAGTACGTTCGAGGTCGTCGCCGACCCGAGGAACGTTCGTGCCCAAGAAGCACTTCAGCCCAGCGATGTTCGCCTTTCTCCGCGAGCTCGATGCCAACAACCAAAAGACCTGGTGGGAAGAGAACAAGGCCCGATACGACACGGTGGTGCGCGATCCCGCCCTGGATTTCATCACCGACTTCGGGGCTCGTCTCGCCCGGATCTCACCCCACTTCACCGCCGACTCGAGGACGGTCGGAGGCTCGCTGATGCGCCCCTACCGGGACACACGGTTCAGCCGGGACAAGACGCCGTACAAGACCAACGTCGGAATCCAGTTCCGGCACGAGCAGGGCAAGGACATCCATGCCCCCGGGTTCTACCTCCACCTCGAGCCGGGCTCGTGTTTCGCCGGGGTCGGGCTCTGGCATCCGGAGACCGCGGTGGCCAGAGCGATTCGCCAGGCGATCCACGACGACCCGGAAGGCTGGGCCAGGGCAACCAGGCACAAGGGCTTCACCGACACCTGGTCGATCGGCCCCGACGACGACGAGATGCTGAAGCGGGTTCCCGCCGGGCTCGACCCGGCCCATCCCCACGCCGACGACCTGCGAATGAAGTCTTTCGTCGCCGGGGCGACGCTGCCCCAGAAACGAGTCACCTCCCCCGACTTCGACCGTGACCTGGCGTCGATGTTCGCCAGGGCGAGCGACTTCACCCGGTTCCTGTGCGACGCAATCGGGCTCCCGTTCTGATCGGTGTGACGGGGGCCGTTAGCATTGCACCGACGAGGCAAACGCCTAGCCTGATGCCTTACAGCGGGGGACCGAAGATGACGACATTCCCGGGGGTTGCGACACTCAACGACGACAACGTCCCTGCCACCGTGGGATTGGACGAGGGGAGGATCACCCTGGTCTCCGGTGAAGTCTCGATCGGTGAGTGGCTGGCCGGCGAGTACCAGGTGATCGACCTCGGGTCGGGCACCTTCGTCATAGAGGCCGACGACGACTCGATCCCGTTTCTCCCCGACGACCCGGGCAGTTTTGCCCTCGGCCTGCATCGGAAGCCGGTGCCGGTCTCCGCCTCCGGGCGCTCTGCTCCAATGGACAGCATCGAGATCGTGGATGGCCCCCCTCCCCGGACGGCCACCCTGGTCGGTTTCTGGATCCTGGTCGCCCTCACCACCGCCCTCGGGGTCTGGGCCGCGTTAGCGCTCCTCTAGCCGGCCGCCCCGTTCAGCTGGGAAGCTCCATCCAGTCTCCCACCCGGTCGAGCAGGTACTCGCTCACGTCGTGGGACCGGTCGAGGACCTCGCACAGCTGGTCACGGCCCATGAGCACATCGACCAGGCTGACCGATGCCCGCCCGGTCAGGTTGAGCCGACGCTCCGGGGCATCGGTCACCGCGGCATACGAGTCGATGGCGGACACTTCCACCGGGAGCGACACCCCGCCCACCCCGGCCAGGTCGGTGGCCAGGACCAGCAGGTCGGGTGGGCTGTGCAGCGGCGGCACCGCCCAGTTGAAGAAGAGGTCGAGGTGATAGACGTTCTCCGGCTCCTCGAAGTCGGAGTCCATCTCGTCGAGACGCTCCCGAAGGGACAGGATCACCTTCGGATCCACGTCGAGGGCGACGTGGAGGTCGATCGGGCCCCCGCACCCCGCCTCGGGATGGAGATCCACCTCCCAGGACTGGCGCAGCGAGTAGGTCTCCACGAAGTGACGCTCGTCGTGGACGTGGAACCCGTGCTCGGTTGCATGCTCTTTCAGATCCGTGACGAATCCGGCGATGTCGACTGACATTGGGATCGAGGTTATTGGAGTGCGTGGTCAATTGACAGCGGGTCAGCGCCCTCGTCTCCGCCAACCGACGACGAGACCGGCCAGAAACGCGACCAGGGCGGCCCGGGGCACACCGGCCGGCGGCTCGGCCACCAACACCTGGGGGTCCTCGCGGTGGGGCCGGCCCGGGGCCGGGACGGTCTCCCTCTCGTGGAGCCGCTCGGAGTACACCTTGGTCACTTCCGCCCCGAACAGGAACACGGCGGCCAGGAAGTAGGCGAGGAAGATCACCGCCACCAGCGAGCTGGTGAATCCGAGCGCGGTCGGCTCACCGGCGTTCTGGAAGAACAGCCCTGCTCCGTAGGCGGCGGCGATGAAGACCACGGAGGTGAACGCACCGCCGACCCAGACCGCCCGCCACCGGACCGTGATCGCGGTCATGGTCTGGAAGACGAGGGCGAAGACCAGCGACAGGAGGAGCAACGACGCCACCGGGGTCAATACCCCGACCGTCTCGTGCGCGGTGGCGAACGAGTCGGGGAGAAGGGTCCCCACGAAACGCCACACGGCGTTGATGCCCCAGGTGGCGATGAGCACCAATCCGAGACCGAGGGCCCAGAGAAAGGCGATGCCCCGGGTCCGGATCGTGGCCATGACCCCGCTCACCTCCTCTTCGGGGACGTCGAAGATGTCGTTCAGGTTTCGCTGCATCTCGAGAAAGAGGCCCGAAGCGGTCCAGAGCAGGAGGACGCCGCCGATGATCGCCGCGGTGTCTGCGGTCGCCGTGGCCGAGGTGATCACCGAACCGATGGTCTCGGCGACCTCCTTCCCCGCCACCTCCTGGATGGCGTCGCGGATCTCGACCTGGGCCTCGGCCCGGCTCCCGAGAAACGCCCCGAGCACGGCGATCAGGATCATGAGCAGCGGTGCGAGGGCGAACACCGTCCGGTAGGCGATCGCCGCAGACATGCGAGAAGCGCGGTCGGCGCCGAACCCTCGGGCCGCTCCGGCCAGGATCTGCGCCGGTGTCCTGGCCCATCCCGGGAGCCTGTCGATGATCCGGTCGATCACAGGGGCAGGGTATCGCTGCTTTACACTCGGCCCGAGTGAGTCATCCCTTCTCGCCACCCATCGAGACGATGGAGGCCAGGACTTCCGAGAAGTGGCCCAAGGGCGAATACCTGTACGAGCCGAAGTGGGACGGTTTCCGCTCGATCTCGTGGTCGCGCCCGGAGACCCGTATCGACTCCCGCAACCAGCGGCCGCTGCTCCGCTACTTCCCCGAGCTCGCTCCGGCCCTCGATCAACTCCCCGACGGCACCGTCGTCGACGGTGAGATCGTGGTGGTGGTGGGCGGAGTCACCGACTTCGACTCGCTGCAGCAGAGGATCCATCCCGCCGCCTCCAGGATCGAGCTGCTCTCCGAGCAGACCCCCGCAGAGATGGTCGCCTTCGACCTCCTCGCCGATCGCGGGACCGATCTCAGGGATCGTCCCTTCACCGAGCGACGGGAGCGACTGGTCGAGCTGTCCGCGAAGCTGGGAGATCCCTGGCACCTGACCCCGCAGACCGACTCCGAAGAGTTGGCGATGCGGTGGTTCGACGAGTTCGAGTCGGCGGGCTGTGACGGGATCGTGGCCAAGGTGCCCGATCTCGCCTACCAGCACGGGAAGCGGGCGATGACCAAGATCAAGCACCGGCGCACCGTCGACTGCGTGGTGGGAGGCTTCCGCGAGCACAAGGACGGGGGCAAGATCGGCTCGCTTCTCCTCGGGCTCTACGACGACCGGGGCGAGCTCCACTTCATCGGGCACTGCTCCGGGTTCGGCGACGCCGACCGGGTCGAGATATTCGAAAGGTTCAAAGAGCTCATCGTCGACGACAGCTTCGGCGTGGAGGCCAGGGCGCCGGGGGCACAGAGTCGCTGGTCTGCCGACAAGGACCTGGCCTGGACCCCGGTGCAGGCCGGGGTCGTGGTCGAGGTCAGCTACGACCAGCTGGAGGGGGACCGCTTTCGCCACGCCACCCGGTTTCATCGTTGGCGCCCCGACAAGGATCCCCTGCAGTGCACCATGGGACAGCTGGAACGGCCCGAGGGCCCCGGCTTCCAAGCGGTGGTGGCGACGTGAGGAGTCGGGTCGGGGCGGGGGACGTCTCAGGGTGTTCCCCGATTGATGACCCCGCATCGAGATGGTCGACTGGCCCGGTGCGAAGAAGAAGCGTGTCATGACAGTCCTCTCCGTCTCGGGTCTCACCCACGACTACGGCGAGGTCGTAGCTCTCCAGGACCTGGCCCTGGAGGTGCCAAACGGGGTGACCGGTCTGGTCGGCGCCAACGGGGCGGGAAAGACCACGCTGCTCCGGCTCATGCTCGGCCTGCTCCATCCGATCTCGGGGTCGATGCAGGTCCTCGGCCACGACCCCCAGACCGATCCCCTCACGGTGCGATCCCAGATCGGGTACATGCCGGAAGGCGATTGCCTCCCCAAGGACCAGACCGCAGCCGATTTCGTCTCCTATGCGGCCCAACTGGCCGGCATCCCGGCCCGGGAGGCGAAGCGACGCTCGTCGGAGACCCTGTTCCTGGTCGGGCTGGAGGAGGAGAGGTTCAGGTTCCTCGGCGACTTCTCCACCGGGATGCAGCAACGGGTCAAGCTGGCCCAGGCCATCGTGCACGACCCTGATCTCCTCCTCCTCGACGAGCCTGCCTCCGGCCTCGACCCCGAGGGCCGGGTCCAGATGCTGGCCCTGATCAAGCGTCTGGCCGCATTCGACGTGAGCGTGATCGTCTCCTCCCATGTGCTCACCGACATCGAGCAGACCTGCGACTGGGTGGTCATGCTCGACGCCGGCCGCCTGCTTCGATCCGGCCCGCTCCAGGGATTCGAGAAGCTGGGCACCGTCCTCGTCGAGGTGCTGGAGCGCCCTGAGGAAGTGGCGTCGAGGATCAGGGCACAGGGTTTGGAGGTCGTCGTCGACGGTCGCCGTCTCATGGTCGGTCCGGGGGACGACAGCATCGAGCCGATGGTCGTGGCCGCGGCCGCCGAGACCGGCGCCGGCTTGGTGCGGATGGTTCGCGGCTCGGCCTCCCTCGAGGACCTGTTCATGACCAAGGAGCCCGCCCCATGACCGACCAGGTCATCTACGACCGCGGCTACCGCACCTACGACGGCCCCCGGCTCGGTCCGGGCGGGGCGCGACGTGCCGTCTACAAGGACGGGGTGCGTCGGGTGCTCGGGCTGGGGCGAAAGGCGCGGCTCAAGGTGTTCCCGTGGAGCCTGATCGCCATCGCGCTGATCGCCGCCGCGGTCTTCATCGGGATCCACTGGGCCATAGGCAACATCGAGGAGAGCCTGCGCGAGGGTGCGCCCACGTACGGCGACCTGTTCGACTTCTACTCGGGGATCTCGCTTCTCTTCATCGCCCTCGCCGGCCCGCAACTACTGATCCCGGACCGGACCAAGGGCGTCCTCTCGGTGTACTTCTCCCGGCCGCTGACCGTCGACGGGTACCTCACCGCCAAGATCGGGGCTTTTGCCACCGTGGTCGGTGCCTTCTACCTCGTCCCCCAGGTGATCCTCCATCTCGGCCTCGCCGTGATCGCCACCGAGGGCTTCCTCCCCTATCTGGGCGGCAACCTCGACATCCTCTGGAAGGTGCCGGTGACCACTCTGGCTTTCATCGCCCTGCACGGAGCAGTGGTGTTCGCCCTCTCCTCGGTCATCGATCGAACCGGGATCGCCGCAGCCTCGTTCCTGGGGACCCTCTTCGCCGGCGGCGCCATCGCGGGCAGGGTGGCCGAGGCCGCCTTCCCCGGCGCCCGGTTCGCCTCGCTGCTCGCCCTGGACCATCACCCCCGCATCATCAGGGACCACCTGCTCGGGGACACCATCGCCTACGCCCCCGAAGTGGCCGGCTTCGAGGTGTGGGCTTCGGTGCTGGTGATCGTGGGGCTGGTCGCGGTGGCGGCGGTGTTCATCCGGGCCCGATACCGGAGGCTGGCGTGAGCGACACCATCGTGGTCACCGACCTGTCCAAGTGGTTCGGTCTCAAGGTCGCGGTCAGCGAGCTCAGCATCGGGTTCCGACCCGGCGTGACCGGGCTGCTCGGGCCCAACGGAGCCGGCAAGACCACCCTGCTCCGGGTCATCGCCGGCCTGCAACGCCCCTCCCAGGGCCAGGTGCGGATACTCGGGGTCGACCCTCGATCGGACACCGAGATCTATCGCAAGATCTCCCTCGTGCCCGAGGACGAGTCGGTATACGAGCGTCTCACCGGGCGGCAGTTCGTCGAGCTGGCCGCACGTCTCGCCAGGATCGACCACCCGGTGGATCGGGCGGGGGCGGCACTGGAGACGGTGGGGCTGGTCGATGCCGCCGACCGGGCGCTGGGTGGGTTCTCCAAGGGGATGAGACAGAGGGCCAAGGTTGCCGCGGCCCTCGTCTCCGAGCCCGAGGTTCTGCTGCTCGACGAGCCGTTGAACGGAGCCGACCCGGTGCAGAGGGCCCAGCTGATCACCCTGTTCAAGGAGCTGGGGAGTGCCGGGCGAACGGTGCTGGTCTCCTCACACGTCCTGGCCGAGGTGGAGAGAGTCTCCGACCGGGTGGTGGCGATGGTCGACGGCAGGCTCGCCGCGGTCGGCGACGTGGCGACGATCAGGGCGGCCATGACCGACAAGCCGCGCCGGGTCTATGTCGACGCCAGCGACCCGAGACGCCTCGCCGCCGCACTGATCGCCGGCTCAGGGGTGCTCGGGGTGCAGATCGACGATGGGACCGTCCACGTCGAGACCTCCGATCCCGCCGACCTGGCCCACCGCTTGCCGGCCATCGCCCTCGAGCACTCGATCGGGATCACCAAGATCGAGCCGGTCGACGAGTCGCTTGAATCGGTGTTTCGCTACCTGGTCGAGGGCCGATAGTGGCACTCGCCCTCCACCTCTACCGAAGGATCATGCGCCGGGGCCGTGTGATCTCACTGCTCGCCCTCTCCTCGATACCCGCCCTGGTGGTTTGGCTGGCCGGGTTCGATGCAGACGAGGGGCAGCTGACCGAGATCTACACGGACATCATCACCTCGGTGGGATACACCTACGTCATCGCGGCGCTCATCCTCACCACCGCCACGCTGCGTGACGAGAGGGACAGCGGGACCCTCCCGTACATCTACATGAGGCCAATCGGCCGGGCCAACATGGCGGCCCAAGCCATCCTGGCCGGGACCGCCGCCGCCCTGGTCATCGGTGTCGGGGCGTGGCTGGCCTCGGTGCTCGCCTCTCTCGCCCTGGGAGCCGGCCTCAGCCTGCCCCTCCCCTCACTGGCCCTGTTCGTCGCAGCGGGGATCGGCTACGCAGGCATCTTCGTGCCCTTGGGGTATCTGGTGCCCCGGTCGCTGCTGGTCGGGTTGGGTTACATCATCGTCCTGGAGACCATCCTGGCCAACGTGGTCACCGGTCTGGCCCAGCTCTCCATCTGGCGGATCTCCCTGTCCATCTACGCCGGCATCGAGGACGGCTTCGGCCAGGTCGCCCGGGAGAACCTGGGCCCGGTGACGGTTGGGATCGGGGGCGGCGTGGCCAAGCTCGCCGTGGCCATCCTGATCGGATTCGGCGTTCTCACCTGGGCTCTGAAGAAGCGCGACGCCCTCTGACCCGCCCGGGGTCATTGCCCGGTCGGCAGTCCCCAGGCCTCGATCTCCAACCATGCGACCCAGGAGGGGCTGTCGACGGTCGTTATCCGGAGGAACCGGACGTTCCAGGCGCCGCCCAGCTCGAGCCACTCGCCGTAATCGGTCTCCGAGTCGATGACCCCCAACTCGGCGCCGGGGTTGTCGTGGGCGCCGCCGTTGATGCGATGGATCGTCCGTCCCGCCGGGAACTGGTCGGTGAGGAGCCTGAGGCAGACCAGCTCGTACTCCTGGCCCAGGTCGAGCTCGATCCATTGCTCCGGATCGGCTCCTGCGCCCCATCCGGTCTCGACATCGCCGTCAACGGCGAGCTCAGGTGGACGGTCGCCGAGCGACGTCGAGGCCGACACCAGTGCCCCGGCTGCCGCATTCTCCCCGGAGGTTGGGCACTCGGGCTGGGACCCCACATCGGGCCCGGGATCGGGCTCAGACGCCGCGCTGGGGCAGATCGCCTCGTGCCCGTCACGGCAGAACTCCACGCGGCCACCGACCATGGTCATGACCGCCTCGGTCGATTCCAGCTGCAGCGGGTCGATTGCGGTCGGGTCCTGATTCAGCACGACGAGATCGGCGAGCTTGCCCGCCTCCAGCGAGCCCACCTCCTCGTCCCGGTCCAGGGCATAGGCCGATCCCATCGTCATCATGTGCAGCGCCTCGTCGACAGTGACCGTGCCCGCCGCCATCTCCTGGGTCGGCTGGCAGTCGCCCTCGACCCGGGTCACGAACCCGGCGAGGTTGGCCCCCAACGACGCCGGCAGCGCCGGATAGTCCGCATGCCAGGCGAACACGGTCCCCGGATTGGAGTCGAGGAGCTGGCGCCACGGCCACTCCCAAGACACGAACTCGTCCGGGGTCCGATACAGGTAATCGTTGTTGGCGTCGGTCAGCGCACAGGTGCGGAACGCCCCGAAGAGGACCGATACCGCACCGGACTCCTGGTGACGGCCGTACAGGTCGGGGCTGACCACCGCGCTGTGCTCGATTCG
>DASUSU010000142.1:0-2580 GCA_036374915.1 Acidimicrobiia bacterium
GCAGCAATTCACCTACCTGCATCAGGTCAAGGTGGGGAGCCGGGCGGTGGTGGTCGGTGCCGAGCATGTCTCCTTCTCGGCGGTGAGGACCCTGCACGACGCCGGCATCGAATGTGTCGCGATCATCACCCCGTTCGCCAAGCACCAGTCGTTCCCTCCCCTGCGTCTCTGGGCCACCGGTCTGGGCTCGGTCCCCCTGCTCACCGGGCACCGGCTGGCCGCGATCGAAGGCCGAGGCCGGGTGAGCTCGGTCCTGGTCGAGGGCCCCGATGGGCAACGCAGCATCGAATGTGACACGGTGATCCTGACCGGGGAATGGGTCGCCGAAGGTGGTCTGGCTCTGAGGGCCGGCCTGTCCGCTGACACCATGAACGGAGGGCGCCCCGAAGTGAGCGCCGGGGGTGCCACCGCTCGAGAAGGGGTCTTCGCGGCCGGAAGTGTGATCCATCCGGGGGAATCGGCGGCGAGGGCCAATCACGCCGGGGTCTCCGTGGCCGAGGCCGTCGCCGAGCATCTCGGCCACAGCCGACCCGTTTCCTCGATGGATCTGCGTCTGGGATGGTCGAGCCCGATCCGCTGGGTCGCACCTCAGCGCGCTCAGCGGTCGGAGCCGGTCCCGCTTCGCCTCCGGGTCGATCAGTGGATCGACCGTCCGACCGTCGTCTTCCGAACCGACGGGCACGTGCTCGATACAGTGCGTGTCCGACGACTCATCCCCGGGCGGACCTATACCTTCGACGGATCATGGATGGGTCGAGTCGAGGAGAGCGCAGCCGACGTGCAGGTATCGATCGGGGTGGAGCGGTGAGCCAGGCCGAACGGGCCTCGCTCGACCAGGGCGAGGAGAATGCCGAGGGTCGGATCATGCCGGCGCAACGGCGTCTCGAGATCTCGGAGCTGTTCGCCGACCAGCCCGTGGTGCGAATCGATGACCTGGCCCATCGATTCGGGGTCTCCCGGGAGACGATCCGCCGCGATCTGATCACCTTGGAGAGCCGGGGACTGGTGCAGCGGGTCCACGGTGGCGGGGTGCGCCCCGAGGTGGACTCCCGGGAGCCTTCCTTTCAGGAGCGGCTCGCCCTCCGCTCACCGCAGAAGACCGCCATGGCCAAGCTCGCCGCCCAACTGATCGGCGAGGCGGGGACCATCTTCCTCGACGTGGGAACCTCTGTCGCCAAGATCACCGACCACATCCCGCAGACCTTCAGTGGCCAGGTGATCACCAACTCGATCCTCGCCGCCTCCCGGCTCGGGCAACGGGAGCAGATCGACGTGATGGTCTGCGGGGGGAGGATGCGTCATGGCGATCTCGCCCTCTCCGGCCCCCATGCCTCCGAGTTCCTCAACGACGTCTTCGTCGAGGTGGCCTTCCTCGGTTCCGGCGGGGTTCACCCCTCCCACGGGCTGACCGACTTCTATGCCGATGAGGTGGCCACGAGGCGGATCGTCATCAGCAACGCCAGGACGACCTACGTGATGGCCGACTCCTCGAAGATCGGGCGTGTGGCGACCCAACGGGTCTGCCCTCTCGACCAGGTGACCGGGGTCATCACCGATTCCGACGCCGATCCCGAGTTGTTGCGCGACCTTCGCACCCTCGGCATCGACATTCGTGTGGCCGAGCCCGCCTGATCACCCTGTGGGCGGTTTCGTCGGCATCGACCAGGGAACGTCGGGGACGACCGTCCTGGTGCTCGACCCGGAGATGGAGGTGCGAGGGCGGGCTACCGCAGCGGTCGACAGCAGCCACACCGCCTGTGGTGGTGTGGAGCAGGACCCCTGGGAGGTGCTCGAATCGGTGGTCACGGCCTGCAGTCAGGCGATGGCGGGGATGTCCGAAGCCGTCGACGCAACCGGGTTCGCCCACCAGGGAGAGACGGTCATCGCCTGGGACGCGGTCACGCTGGAGCCGCTCAGCCCCGCCATCGTCTGGTCCGACCTCCGTCCAGAAGTGGTGACCGCGAGGCTCAGGCAAGAGGGTCTGGCCGACCGGGTCACCGAGCTGTCCGGAATGCGGCTCGATCCCTATTTCTGTGCCGCCAAGTATCGATGGATGCTCGATGAGCTTCCCGCGCTGCGGGAACACGCCGGCAATGGCCGGCTGCGGCTAGGCACCCTGGAGACCTGGCTCCTGCTTCAGCTGGGAGCCGGCCCGGAGACCGACATCGGCACCGCCTCGCGAACCCAACTGGCGCGGCTCGGGGCGACCGAGTGGGATCCCGAGCTGCTCGACATTTTCGGGATCTCCGCCGACTGGTTGTCCCCGATCGGCGACTCGTTGTCCGACCGGGGCGTGCTCTCCCACCCGGGCTGGGACTTCGACCTGCCGGTGAAGGCCGTGATGGTCGACCAGCCGGCAGCGTTGGTGGGCAACGGATGTCTCGACCCCGGAGACATGAAGGTGACCTACGGGACGGGGGCGTTCGTGGTGGCCAATGCCGGACAGGTCAAGCCGGAACCGCAGACCGCCGTGATCAACTCGGTGGGTTGGGGCGACGGCGACGGCCCCTTGTACGTCCTCGATGGCGGGGTGCTCTCGGTGGGATCGGCGCTCGCCTGGCTGGACCGTCTCGGTGCCGG
>DASUSU010000143.1:0-14059 GCA_036374915.1 Acidimicrobiia bacterium
CCTGGGGCCGGTCTCCTCGTCGAGCCAGTGGAAGTACTGGGGTGGGGCGATGGCGAGGGCCTGCACATCGATGCCCTGGAGGTCCATGTCGGCGAGCCTGGCGCCGATGTCGACGAACTGGCGGGTCTGGGTCGCCCTCAGCTCCCGGTTGTACCTGGTGCTCTCCTCGGGCTGGACCTGCATTCGCGGGTCGTACTCGGGGCGGAACAAGGGTGCGGCGATGGCCGCCGCTGCCGGCACCTCGACGTGGGTGTGGATGTCGATGGTGGGGTAGGCGGGCTTGGCCGCGATGGTGGGAGCCCACTTCGGTCCCAGCTCCGGCCACCATTCGGCGGGTTTTTGCTCGGGTGGGGTAGGCGGGGAAAGGACGGTCACCGAGCCCAATATATTCCCCCTCCGCGTCGCCCTTACAGGATGCATCATGCACGATGTACCATCAGCTGATGCGGTTGGGCAATTTCGAGATGGAGGGCGAACGTCGTCTCGGAGTCGTCGACCAGGAAAGCGTCGTCGACCTGTCCAGATCGGGGTTGCCCAACGACACCGTCGACCTGATCGCCCAATGGGACCGGGACAAGGTGGAGCAGGCGGTCGCCGCGTCGCCCCGGTACCCGCTGGGCGGGATTCGTCTCCTCGCCCCGCTGTTGCCCCGGAAGAACATCATGGCCGTGGGCCGCAACTACCGCGACCACGCCCGGGAGTTCTCCGATTCCGGCTTCGACGCATCCGAGAAGCAGATGATCCCCGACCACCCCGTGATCTTCACCAAGGCGCCAACTTCGGTGATCGGCCCCGACCAGCCGATCGTCCTGGCCAACGACCCCACCGGCACCACCGACTACGAAGGCGAGATGGCCGTGGTGATCGGCCGCACCGCCCGGAATGTCCCGGCAGGGGACGCGCTCGACCACGTCTTCGGGTGGACCATCGTCAACGACGTCACCGCCCGCGACCTGCAGAAGCGACACGTCCAGTGGTTCGTCGGGAAGAGCCCGGACACGTTCTGCCCGATGGGCCCTTCGATCACGACCATCGACGAGCTTCCCGACATCGGCGCCTCGTGGCTTCGTACCACGGTGAACGGTGAGCCGCGTCAGGAGGCCCCGATCAGCGCCCTCATCTTCGATGTACCTACCCTCATCGCCACACTGAGCGAGGTGATGACGTTGGAGCCCGGCGATGTGATCGCCACCGGCACCGGGGTGGGAGTCGGGATCGGCTTCGATCCACCGAAGTACCTGGCCTCGGGCGACGTGGTGGAGGTTTCGATCGACGGGATCGGCACACTGCGCAATCCGGTGATCTGAGAGGAGAAGTGTGGAGGAAGTGGAGACGACCGCAGTGGTTCCGCCTGCTGCGGTATTGCGGACGACGGCCCGGCCCCGCACCGCGACCGACTACGTGTCCGACTCGCTGCGCCGGTCCATTCTCAACGGGGACCTGGTGGGAGGCACCAGGCTCAGCCTGGCCGAGATCGCATCGACCTTCGACGTGAGCACCACCCCGGTCCGGGAGGCGCTGCGCGAGCTGTCCTTCGAGGGCCTGGTCCGGATCGACAGCTACCGGGGCGGGGTGGTGACCGCGGTCACCCAGGCCGAGGTGGAGGAGATCGTCAGGATTCGCTCGGTGCTCGAGCCGATGGCGGCGCGCGAGGCGGTCGAGGGGATGACTCCGACGATCCTCGACGAAGCACAGGAGATCCTGGACGAGATGGCCGCCTCCGACTCGTGGGACGTCTGGGTTCAGGGGAACCGCGCCTTTCATCGCAAGCTCTACGAGGCGTCCTCGTCACGACGGCTGGTGGAGCTGATCAAGAGCCTGCAGGACACCCAGGTGGTCTTCGTCAGCGCCACCCTGAGGAAGAGCCCGATGCTCAAGGAGACCGCGACCAGAGACCACAACGAGATGATCGCCTCGATCCGCGCCGGCGACGCCGACCGTCTCATCGAGGTCACCCTGCGCCATCTCACCATCCCGATCCGCGACTGAGCCCGATGGCAGAGATCCCGACCTGTCTCCCCCCGGTCCGCGACACCCGGCGCAGCCGTCTCGTCGTGCCACCCGGGTCGGTGGACTGTCATACCCACGTGTTCGTCGACGGCTACCCGCTGATCCCTGAGCGGGGGTACAACCCTCCCCAGTCGACGCTGGAGGACATGCTGGCCATGCACGAGATGCTCGGGATCGAGCGGGTCGTGTTCACCCAGCCCTCCGTGTACGGCACCGACAACTCGGCCATTCTCGATGCCGCCTCCGCGATCCCGGATCGGTCCCGGGCGGTCGTGGCAGTCGGAGCGGATGTCAGCGACGGTGAGTTGAGCGAGCTGCACCATCGAGGGGCCCGGGGGATCCGGCTCAATCTGGACAACGTTGGGGGAATGCCGGTGGAGCTCGATGAGGTTCCCGGGCTGGCGAAACGTGTCGCCGCCATGGGATGGCATGTCGAGTTCCTCTTCGCCGGTTCTGAGCTGCCCGGTCTGCTGCCACTGCTTCGTTCGCTCGACGCCCCGATCTCGATCGGTCACTTCGCCTACATGCCGGCCTCCGAGGGGGTGGGCTATCCACCGTTCCAGGATCTGCTCGGCCTGGTGGAGGAGGGGAACACCTGGGTCAAGCTGTCCGGCCCCAACCGGCTCGGAGTGGGCGACCTTCCTCCCTGGCCCGAGGTGGTGCCGTTGGCCCGGGCCCTGATCGAGGCGAACCCGGACCGGATGCTGTGGGCCACAGACTGGCCCCATCCCAACAAGTTCGTGGAGCAGCCAAACGACGCCGACCTGCTGGAACAGCTCGAGTCGTGGGCCCCGGATGAGGAGATGCGGCGCCGGATCCTGGTCGACAACCCGACCGCGCTCTACGGGTTCTGATGGCTGCCCCATTGGCCGTGATCGGTCTCGGCCTGATGGGATCGCGAATGTCGGCGAACCTGCTCGCCGCCGGTCATCGCGTCCGTGGCTACGACCCCGATCCGGCGCGATCGGCCGAGCTCGAGGGACGGGGAGGGGTGGTCACCGGGTCGCCGGCCGAGGCGGTGCAGGGCTGCTCGGCGGCGCTGCTCTCGCTACCCACATCCGAGGTCTCCCGCCAGGTATGCCTCGGTGAGGGTGGCATCGCCGGGGCCGGGGTGTCGCCGCTCTTCGTGTACGACACCACCACCGGCCGCCCCGGTGATGCCGTCGAGATCGCCGCCGGGCTCGCCGAGGCCGGGGTGGTGTACACCGACTCGACCGTCAGCGGGAATGGCGAGGTGGCGGAGCGGGGAGAGTTGGTGGTGATGGTGGGCGGGCCGGAGGAGGCGTATCGGGCGGGTCGGTCGGTCTTCGAGGCGATCGGGCGCTCCCATCATCACGTCGGCCCGGTCGGGTCCGCCTCCCGGATGAAGCTGATCGTCAATCACGTCCTCACCGTCAATCGCATGGCCCTGGCCGAGGCCCTGGTCGTGGCCGAGCTGGCCGAGATGGACCTGGAGACCACCCTCGCCGTGCTGAAGGACTCGTTGGCCTACTCCAAGGCAATGGACGTTTGGGGCGAGCGCATGGTCCGGGGCGACCACGAGCATCCCTTTGCCCGTCTTCGTCAGAGTCACAAGGACGCCCGGCTGATAGTGGAGCATGGCCTCGAGCTGGGGGCGACCATGGATCTGGCCCAGGTGGCCCGCGCCGCTCTGGCCGAGGGCGAGGCGACCGGTCTTGCCGATCTGGACAACTCCGCGGTGGCCGAGGTCGTCCGGCGCCGGGCCGGGTTGGGGAGGGTGAAATGACAGCCGGGTTGGGGAGGGTGAAGTGATCCCAGGGCTGGGGCGGGTCGAGTGACGGGGGATCGCCCCGCCGACTGGGTGGCGGCGTGGGGGGCGACCCGGGCGGCCCGACCGGCGCCACTGGTCGTGGACGTGCACAGTCATCTCATGGTGCCCGAGTCGGCCGAGATGACCCGGCCCCATCTCCGCCCGGAGAACGAGCCCCGCACCTTCTTCTCCTCGCCGTTGACCAAACAGCTCAACGACGAGTTCTACGGTCTGGCCCGGGACAAGTACACCGACCCCGAGACCAGGCTGGCCGACATGGACGCCATGGGCGTCGACATCCAACTGGTCGCCCTGACCCCGTTCCATTACTTCTATTGGGCCGAGCCCGCTCTGGCCGAGGCAGTGGCCTCGCTCCAGAACGAGCGCATTGCCGAGGTGTGCGCCGTCGCCCCGGATCGATTCGTCGGTGTCGGCACCCTCCCCCTGGGCCATCCCGATCTGGCGGTGACCGAGGTCAAACGTGTCGTCGACCTCGGGTTTCCGGCGGTGGAGATCGGCGCAGACGTCAACGGGCTCGATCTCGACCACCCCCGGTTCGAGCCGGTCTGGGCCGCGCTCGAGGAATCCGGTTTGGTCGTGATCCTCCACCCGGCGGGTTTCACCGAGGCGCAGAGGATGGGCGACTTCTACCTGGTCAACGTGATCGGAATGCCCCTCGCCACCACCCTCGCCGTCACCCGGCTGATCCTGGCCGGGGTGCTCGAACGTCACCCGGGTCTGAGGATGGTGTTGGTCCACGGTGGAGGCTATCTCCCCTTCTACTGGGCGCGAACCGACCATGCCTTCAGCCACCGACCGGAGATGAGGGGGAACATCGACCGTCTCCCCTCGGAGTACCTGGACCGGTTCCATTTCGACATCACCGTGTTCGACCCAGACCTGATCGGTCATCTCGTCGGCCGGTTCGGGGCGGATCGGGTGCTGCTCGGCACCGACTATCCCTTCGACATGGGGCTCACCGATCCGCTGGGGGCACTCGCCGACACCCGTCTCGACCAGCGGCAGCGGGCCCTGATCGCCGGGGGAAACGCGGCGGCTCTGTTTCGGATCGCGTCAGACCCCGTTTGATCCTATATTGTGCATGATATGAGGAGACGTTGTATGAGGAGTTGGGCTTGAGCACCGGTCGTGTCATCGACATTCACTGTCATCGGGAGTGCGGTCCGGCCGCGGCCCTGGCCAAGCCGGAGGCCGACCGGCTGGGGCGAAAGCCTCTCCAATTCGGCAATGAGCTCACCCGGGAGGTCAATCGTCGGCAGCTGGAGGACATTCGCCCCAAGATGGAGTCGGTCGAGGTGCGTCTGGCCGATATGGACGCCATGGGCGTCGACGTGCAGGCGCTGAGTCTCTCCCCCTATCAGCTCTTCCACTGGGCGGGGGGCGAGCTCGCGGTCGAGGCATTCAGGGTGATCAACGACGACCTGGCCCGGGTCGTGGGAGAGCACCCCGACCGCTTCCTCGCCCTGGGCGCGGTCCCGCTCCAGGACCCGCCCGCCGCCATAGCCGAGCTGCGCCGTTGCTCGGACGACCTCGGGTTCCGGGGCATCGAGATGGCCACCCACATCGAGGGCGAAGAGCTGTCCAGCCCGCGCTTCGAGCCGTTCTGGGAGGTGGTGGAGGAGCTGGGCATGCTGGTCTTCATCCACCCCACCGGTTTCACCGACCCGGCCAGGTTCACCGATCACTACTTCTTCAACACGATCGGCCATCCACTCGAGGAGACCATCTGCGCCGGGCGTCTCATCTTCGACGGGGTGATGGAGCGTCACCCCGGGCTGGCGTTCGTCTTCTCCCACGGTGGCGGCTACCTCCCGGCCTACGCCGGCAGGTTCGACCACGCCTATCACGCCCGGGCCGACGTGAGACATGGCTTGCCCCGTCCCCCCTCCGAATACCTCTCCCGCTTCTATTTCGACACAATGGTGTTCGAAGCCGACCAATTGGGGTTCCTCATCGACAAATACGGGCCCGATCACATCCTGCTCGGCACCGACTATCCCTACGACATGGGGGAGACGGATCCGCTCGGCCTGCTCAACAAGGTGAGCGGCCTGTCCCCGGACGATCTCGACCTCATCGTCGGCGGCAACGCCGCCCGGCTTCTCGGGATCGAGCGATGAGAGGCGAAGGCATCGGGCTGGCCGTGATCGGCTGCGGCACCGTGGGGCGGATCCGGGCGGTCCTGGCCCGGGAGCACCCCGCGGTGGAGTGGATCGGTCTCTGCGACATCGACGCCGACACCGCCAAGGCCCTCGGGGAGGATGTCGATGCCGATCTGGTCACCACCGAACTCGACGAGCTCCTCTCCCGACCCGAGGTCACCGCGGTGATCGTGGCCACGGCGGAGAACGAGCACGTGACGCCGATCATGTCCGCGGTCGAGCTGGGAAAGCCGCTCTTCATCGAGAAGCCCCTGGCCACCAACCCGGTCGAGTCGGCCCGGGTCCTCTCCGCCATCGAGTCGGCCGGGATCGACGCCGTCCTCGGCTACACCCAGCGCTTCCGGCGTCGCTTCCAGACCGTCAAACAGCGTCTCCGCGACGGTCAGATCGGTGATGTGACCAGTGTCGTCACCAGGGCCTTCATGAACCGGATGGTCCCCGATGCCACGCTGCGCAAGACAACCGAGCGTTCCAACCTGACCCCGATGGTGGTATCCGGCACCCACAGCCTGGACATGTGCATGTGGCTCATGGAGCCGCGCAAGCCGGTCGAGGTCTATGCCCGGTCCATCGACCACACGCTGGGGGAGATGGGGACCAAGGACGCCACCTTCGGTCTGTTCACCATGGACGACGGCGCAATCTGGAGCATGAACATCAGCTGGGCCCTGCCCACGGTCTGGCCCGGGGCGGTCTACGGTCTCGAGATCGGGATCGTCGGGACCAAAGGAGTGATCGACATCGAAGACACGCATCGCGATGTCGTGATGGCGACCCAGATACCCCAGCCCGCCGGCTACACCTCGAAGGGGTACGAGCCCGACTCGCAGCGATACGTCGACTTCCTGGGCAGCTACCCGCCCGGCGACGTCTCCGACGGCCTGCTCTGGGGGCCGATGCGGGAGGAGACGATGACCTGGTTCCATCGTCTCAGCACCGGGACCGCCACCCCGCACGCCACCGCCCAGGACGGTCATCGCAACCTGATCCTCACCATGGCCATGGACTACTCGGCGCGGACCGGCCGTCCAGTCGAGCTGCCCATCCCACCGGAAACGCTTCTCTGAATCGAAAGGAATCGAAATGGAACCGATCGGTCTCGGCATAATCGGCACCGGATGGTGCGGCGGGATCCGCGCCATCGCCGCCGCCAACAGCGCACTGGTGGGATCGCTTCACCTCGCCGAGGTCGACCCGGAGCGGTTGGCCGGGGTCGAGGCGCGGACGGGGGCGGTGACCGCCACCACCGATTGGGAGGAGTTGATCTCCGATCCTGCCATCTCCGCCGTGATGATCTCGGCCACCCCGGAGACCCTGCATCACCCGATGGCCAAGGCCGCCCTCGAGGCGGGCAAACACGTCCTCCTGGAGAAGCCGATGGCGCTGACCCTGGACGAGGCCGACGAGTTGATCGAGATCGCCGAGGCCAGGGGTCTCAAGTTCACCATCGGCTACTCGCAACGGTTCAACACCAAGCAGGCCCTGGTCAAGAAGAGCCTCAACGACGGGACACTGGGCGATCCGGTCAGTGTCCTGGTCAGCCGGCACATCACCCGGTCGCTCGGGGCCAAGATCGGGTCGCGGACCAAGCTGTCACCGGCCGCGATGGAGGCGACTCACGACATCGACTTCGCACTGTGGTGTCTCGAGCCCCGCAAGCCGGTCAAGGTCTACTCCCAGGTCGCCTGGGGGGCGCGTCAGGCAGAGCACGGCGTCCCCGACACCCAGATCATCGTCATCACCATGGACGACGGGGTGACCGTCACCATCAGCGCCGGGTGGTCGCTCCCGCCCGGATACCCCAACTACTCCGCCACCTGGATCGAGTTCATCGGAACCGACGGCGCCCTGATCATGGACGCCAGTCACAAGGACATCGTGCTCAACACGATGAAGGACGGGGTCCGCTTCCCCCTGTCGACCATGCCCGGGGAGTACGTCGACCACGTCTACGCCGGGCCGATGGAACGGGAGACGATCCACTTCATAGAAGCGGTGGTACACGACCGCCCGGTGATGGTGGAGCCGAGACTGGCCCGGCAGACCATGGAGGTGTACACCGCCGCCGATCTCTCCGCCGAGACCGGCGAGGTCGTCGAGCTGCCCCTGGGCGTCGACCGGAGCCAGCCCAGCCTGCTCAGCGCCCTCGGAGGCTGACCTCGAAACGGCGGAGCGGCGCGCCGCCCGCCGGATGACTCAGGGCCGGCGCCGCAGCCTCTGGCTGGCTACGAAGGCGAAGGTGGCCACCACCGAGGTGACGGTCACGAACAGCCATGCCCCCGGGTAGTTTCCCTTCCCGGCCAGTGCCCCGACCACCAGCGGCCCGATCACGGTCCCGGTCAGGTTGCCGGAGAGGACCACCCCCGATGCCCGGGCGGGAAGGTCGGGATAACTGTGCACCACGGTGAAGAAGATGACCCCGGGCCACCCCCAGGCCCCGAGCAGGGCCAATGGCATCGCCACCAGGTAGAGGGCAGGGCTGGAGGTGGCGAAGAGGGCGAACGCCCCCACCGCCCCGATACCGGTCAGCCAGGCCATCTCGGTCAGCCCAATGCTGTCGTTGCGGTCGACCAGCCAGCCGGCGCCGAGCCGGACTGCCACCACCAGCAGGGAGCATGCGGCGAGCACCGCACCTGCCGCCGCCTCCTCGATCCCGACGTCGACCGCGGAGGGGACCACGAACAGAGACAGGCCGTTGCCTGCCATCGCCCCGGCGATCCCTCCGATGGCGAGCAGGATCAGCGACCGGGGAGGTCGCCCGATCCGTCGTTCGCTCCGGGTCGAGGCCCGCTCCCCGGACAGCTCGGGCGCAGAAATGGCCAGGGCCAGTGCGATCAGCCCGGCACCGGCGAACACCCAACGCCAGCCGAAGACCAGGCCGATCAGGGGCAGGGAGATCCCGGCCAGCACACCGGCCAGCGGCACCGACGCCTGCTTGGCTCCGAAGCTCACCCCCTGGCGACCTCGGCTCACCCCGTCGAAGATGGCGAGATTGGCCGCGACCTGGATCATCCCGTTGCCGACACCGGCGACGGCTGCGGCGAGGGGAAGGAGCCACCACACGGTGGCGGTCCCGGCCAGGACACATGCGACCACGACCAGATAGGCCCCGATGCGGAAACTCCGACCCGGTCCCAGACCGGACACCAGCCGGCCTGCCGGGTTGGCGGTGAGGGCGGCAGCGCCGAAGTAGGCGGCGGTGGCCAACCCAAGCCTGCCCACTCCGAACCCGATGTCCCGCTCCAGCTGGAGGATCTGGGCGCTGATCAGGGACAGGGGGAGCAGGCACATCCCGGTGTAGACGACGGCGGTGAGCAGCGGTCGTCGGGACAGGGCGGCGCGCAGCGGGTTGGACACGCTCAGGGCCGTGCGTCGGGTAGGTCGAGAGCGAGCCGGATCAGATGGAGCGCGGCGATGGTGGCGAAGCTGCGCACCCGCTCATCGTCCCCTCCGAAGTCGAACACCCTGCTCATCGCGCCGTCGGGTGTGGTCACGTTCATCTCCACCTGACGGGTGGTGCGGCGCCCCGGATCGAGGTCGGGGCCGATCGGGCCGACCACCAGGGTCAGGGCGGCTCCCGGTTCGGCCATGCCGTTCATCCCTCCCACGATGGTGGCGCCGGCGAAGACCAGCCCTGTGTCGTCGGCGGCGGCGAGACGGGCCCCCACCTGGCCGAGAGTGGCCGCCTCGATCGTGGCCACGGTCCAACCCCGCCCGGTCAGCCGGTCGAGCAGGATCGACTCCACCGTCTCGTCGTCGACGGCGAAGACGGCGTCGCCCAGCCTGGTCCGGACCTCGGTCTCGATGGGGGCGATCAGTGCCTCGGCGGCGCTCCCGTCGGCCGCCTTGGCGCTGATCCTCACCTTGACCTCCATGTCGCTGATCAGAAAGGCCACCGACGGGTTGGTCGAGGCGAACAGGTCGTCGAGGAGGTCGGCGATCCGGGACTCGCCCATGCCCCAAGTGCGAAGCACCCGGCTGCGGAGCACGGTCGGGTCGCCGGCGAGGCGGCGGAGACGGGGGACGACCTCCTGTTCCAGCATCGCCGACATCTCCACCGGCACCCCGGGGACGGCGAACATCCACTTCCCATCGTGCTCCAGGGCGACCCCGAGTGCCGCCCCGTTGGAGTTGGGCAGGCCTTCGGCCCCTTCGGGGAGGTCGGCCATCCGCAACACGGTGTCCCCGACCGACCCCCGTTGGGCCCGGATCCGGTCCTCGAGCCAGGCGGCGTGCTCCTCGTCTCGGGTCATGGCCCGGCCCGCCACCTTGGCCATCGCCTCCCGGGTCAGATCGTCCTGGGTGGGCCCGATCCCGCCGGTCAGGACCAATGCATCGGAGCGACCCAATGCGGTCTCGATCGCCGCGGTCAGCCGCTCCAGGTTGTCGCCGACGGTCACCTGGTAGTGGGCGTCGAACCCGTCCTCGGCGAGACGGGCCCCGATCATTGCGGCGTTGGTGTTGACGATCTGCCCAATCAGCAGCTCGGTCCCCACCGCGATCACCTCGACGATCAATTGCCCGGCTCCCAGAGGCCGAACTTCCAGGCGGGATCGCCGGGCACCATCGTCCCGTCGAACTGTGAGGCGTTGCCCATCCGCCTGGTCCGCTCCAGGGCGTGACGGCCCAGGGCGAGCTGGCTCTTCTCCCAAAGGGCAAGGGCCCGGTCGACATCGCCATCGGACGACTCGAGGGTGTCGCGCAGGGCCCAGGCATCCGCGCAGGCCTTGGCCTGACCGGCGGCGACATGGGGACGGAGGCCGAAGGCGGCGTCGCCGACCAGACAGACCCGGCCGAAGGCCATCTGCGGGCTCTCCAGATCGAACACCGCCTGGATCAGCGGCCGCTCACAACCGAGCACCACCTCCTGCAAGGTGGGGGCCAACACCGCCACGGCGGTGGTTCGCATCTCGGCCAGGTGGTCGTCCCGCATCATCCCCGGTGGCATCGTCCCCGTCCGCTGCGCCCCGTCACGGTCGAGCATCAGATCCTCGAACGCTCCGCCACCGGGATAGTTGCGATACCACACCCAGTTGATCACCCGGTGGGGCGGGGAGGTCCGCCCCTGATGGTCGGGTATGGCGTAGACCAGGATGTGGCCGGGGTCGAGCACCTGGTAGATCATCGAATCGGCCAGGTCGGCCCGAGCCCGTTCCGACAGGGCGGCCTCGGGCGTGGTCCCCCTCCAGGCGACATACCCGGCATAGCCGGGCTCCACGCCGGGGAGGAGGATGGAGCGGGCGGTCGACTGGAGCCCGTCGGCGCAGACCAGCAGGTCTCCCTGGGCGGAGGCGCCGTTCCGGAAGGAGGCAGTCACCCCGTCCCCGTCGTCGTCGAAGCCGACCATCTCGTGACCGAGGTGATAGCGCTCCGGGCCGAAGACGTCGAGCAGGGCGCGGTAGATGGTGGCCCATCCGCTGAATCGAAAATGGTCGGGGTCGGCGGACAGCACCTTCCCCTCCCGGTCGACATAGGTCCAGTAGGTGAGCTCGAGGCTGACCCGCCCTTCGTCACCGGCCCGCTCGGTGAAGTACCGCTCGGTGACGGGGAGGACCACGATCCCCGCGCCCCGGTCTTCCAGAGCCGCTCCGGATCGTTCGAAGACATCGACCTCGCAGCCGAGATCACGGAGGAGGACCGCCGCGGTGAGACCTCCGATCGAGCCGCCCGCGATCAGCACCCTGGGCCAGCCCATCGGCCCGGCTCAGCCGAGGAGCTCGACGGTGACGAAACGGAGGGTGGTCCCGCCGATGTTCTCCAGGTCGTGAATCAGGGCCGTCTCCGGAGTGTGCTCCAGGTACCTGGTCTCCCCGACCAGGTAGTCGCGGACGACGAAGGTCCCGTCGGCGAATCGCTGCATCCCCCGGCTGCCCTCGACCACGGTCCAGAAGTAGTTGGTGACGTGGGAATGGAAGGCGCCCCGCTCCCCGGGCTGGAGCAGCACCTCCCAGACCCGGATGCGCTCGTTCTCGAACCACAGACTGGTGCCCAGGTCGTGGTTCTCCGCGGCGGCCCGGAGCTCGTCGGCATACTCCTCCCGGTCGTATCCGCCTTCCTCCACGGTCTCGGGTCGCGCCTCCATCAGTTCACCTGGTAGTCGGGTCGCTCCCCGGTGAGCACCTTGATCACCTGGGTGGCCGCCTTGCGCTGCGACTCGGCCAGAGCCTCCTCGGAGTAGTAGGCCATGTGCGGGGTGACGATGAGATTGGGCACCCCTTCCACCCGGGAGGCGTCGAGCGGCTCCACGTCGAAGACGTCGAGGCCGGCGGCACCGAGCGTCCCTTTCCTCAGGGCGTCGCAGAGGGCGTCGAGATCGACCAGAGGGCCGCGCGACGTGTTGACCAGGATCGCCCCCGGCTTCATTCGGGCCAGGGCGTCGGCGCCGATGATGCCCCTGGTCTCGTCGGTGAGGGGAAGATGGAGCGAGACGATGTCGGCCCTGCTCAGCACGGTGTCGAACTCGAGCAGCGGAGGCAGGTCCGGCCCCGGTTGAAGATACGGATCGTGGGCGATGATGGACGCCCCCAGCGCCTCGAGCGGGGCCGCGATCCGGCGGGCGATCCGCCCGTAGCCGACCAGCCCGACGGTGAGTGTCGACAGCCGGCGTATCGGGCGGAAATTGTCGATGCTCCATGTGCCGGATCGAACCGACCCGTCGGCCACCACGACCTTGCGCAGCGAGGCCAGGATCAGGGCCAGGGCGTGGGTTGCCACCTCCTCCACCGAGTAGTCGGGGACGTTGGTCACCACGATGCCGGCGTCGGCGGCCGCCTTCAGGTCGACGTTGTCGAATCCGATCCCGTAGCGGGCGATGATCTTGCACCGGGTCAGTCGGGCGATCGAGTCGGCGCTCCACGGCAGGTAGGTGTTGAGGATTGCGTCGGCATCCGCAGCCGTGGCCAGGACCGACTCCACGTCGCCGGAGGCCACCACCAGATCGGCGTCGATGTCGGCGAGGAGACCCCGTTCCACCTCGACCGAGGGGAACACCTGGTCGCTCACCACCACCTTGTACTTGGTCATGTTCCCTCCAGGAACGGTCGTGTCGCTTCGACGAAGCCGCCCGGATCCTGGATCTGGGGGGCGTGGGCCACACCGGGAAGGGTGATCAGGATCGAGTCTTCGATCAACTCGTGCAACTCCTCGGCGAGCCGGGGCGGGGTGGCCTGGTCCCCCTCGCCGACCACGATGAGCGTGGGAACGCTGACCGTGGCCGCAAGGGAGCGGTAGTCGAGCGAGAGCAGGGCCCGGCAGGCGGTGACGAAGGCATCGGGGTCGGTCCGGCGCAGCACCGCGGCCCGGGCCTCTCCCATCTCCGGGTGCTCCTCGAGATAGGTCTCGGTGAAGATCCGCCGCAGCGCGATCGGGATCACCGCCTCCATCCCGCCCTTCTCCACCGCCTCGATCATGTTGGTGAATGCCGCCTTGGCCGGGTCGGGGAACCCGGCGCCGCACCCGACCAGGAGCAGCCGGTCGACCGGCTCACCGTGGCGGATGGCCGTGCCCAGGGCGACGAAGGCGCCCAGCCCGTTGCCGATCAGTGTCAGGTCCTCGTCGCCGAGCCCTTTCGCCTCGATGAACGAGGCGACCCGATCGGCGTACTCGTCGAGGGAGGGCGGGGCAGGGGGGGTGGAGCCGAACCCGGGCAGGTCCATGGCGATGCGTCTCCCTCCCAGGCCCTCTCCGACGTCGTCGAAGGCGGCGCGATCTGTGAGCAGGGAGTGGAGGAGTAGACGGGTCGGCCCCTCCCCGGTCCCGGCATAGGAAACCGGGCCGTGCGAGGTTTCGATGCTGCTCTCCTCCGGGATGGCCACCGGACTGATCATATATCATGCAAGATCGCCAGCAGAATGAGGAGAGAGCGATGCCCCGTGTCCGGATGATCGAGCAGCGGGAGGACACCGCTCCCGAACAGGCCGAAGTGTTCGACCACATCGCAGCCAGCCGGGGCGGCCAGATGATCCGCCCCTTCGCCGCCATGCTGCACCGCCCGGAGATCGCCCGTGCCGCCGCCGACCTCGGAGCGGTGATCAGATACCAGTCGTCGTTGTCCGATCACGACCGGGAGGTCGTGATCTGCGCTACCGCCGTGGAG
>DASUSU010000144.1:0-4922 GCA_036374915.1 Acidimicrobiia bacterium
TCGACGTCGTTCCCGGTCCGATAGGTGATCATCGGCCCTGATCGTAGGAACTCAGATCCGGGTGATGTCCTTGGGGGCGAGACGGGGGCCGAAGCTGGGCTCGTGACCCAGGGTGTGGAGCAGCCGGGTGACCCGGCCCCGATGGGGACGGAACGGCTCGAGCAGCTCGAGCATCTCCTCGTCGCTGCCGCGGGGCCTTCCGGTCAGGTGGTGGACCACTATGTGCTTGAGATGGAAGTCGCCGACCTCGACCTGGTCGGCGTCGCCGTGGGAGACCGTCAGGGTCTTGGCGACGGTCCAGGGGCCGATGCCCGGAACGGTGAGCAGGGTCCCTGCAGCCTGGTCGGGCCCCACCTGGTGGAGACGGTCGATCCGATCGGCGGCAGCAGCCACCCGTCGCAACAGATCGGCCCGTCGCTTCTCGAGATGCATCTCGTGATACACCCAGTAGGGAGACTCGGCCATCCTCGCCGGATCGGGGGGGAGACGGAGACCCGCCAGAGGGCCGGGGGCGAGATCGCCAAAACGCCTTCGCAGCCCCTTCATCGCCGCTGCGGCCTCCGAGCCCGTGACCTTCTGTCCGGTGATGGCGGCGACCAGGGCATCGAACACCAGGCCGGTCTGCCCGAATCGCCACCCCGGATGACGGCGATGGAGCTCGCCGACAGTCGGGTGATCGGTGGAGAACGTCCCGGGATCGTCGTCCAGCCCGGCGAGCGAGCCAAGACAGGAGAGAAGCCACGCTCCCCCCGGCCCCCAGGCGTCCCCGGCCAATTCCTCACGGGTGCGACGGACCCTGACCGTGCCCGGGCCATCGGGGGTGCGTGCGGTCAACCACCAGCCGTCGTCGGCGAACCAGCCGTGAAGGGGGCGGAGTGTCGCCTTCAGGTCGAGTTGGCCGTCGATGCGGATCGAGCGAGTCAGCTGCCCCACGAGCCCATTGTCGTCACCAGCGATCGTGATGGACGACCTGTTGGAGGGGGCGGCGGTCCGGGTTCTTGATCGGCCTCAGCGGCCGATCGGCGGGGTAGCCGAGACCCAGCAGCCAGGTGAGACGTCTGTCGTCGGGGAGGCCGAGGATCTCCGAGGCCAGCTCGTGGTCGCGGACCGCGGCCGTCCGGCTCCCGATCCCGAGGTCGGCTGCGGCGATCATCATCGACATCGCGGCCTGGCCCAGGTCGTAGTTGATCGAGGCGGTTGCGCCCAGATCGTCGCTGAATGGCGCGACCAGGCCCACCGCCGCCGCCGCGCCGGCGATGTGCCCGGCGCCTTGCCATACCTTCGAGATCCTCTCCAGCTGATCACGGTCCTGGATCAGGACGAAGTCCCACCGTTGCTGGTTGCTCGAGGAGGGGGCGCGGCGCCCCGCCTCGGCGATCCGCTCCAGATCCTCCTCACGGAGCGGTCTCCTGTCGTACTCCCTGGTGGCGCGGCGCGCCCTGATTGCATCCCATGTTTCCATCGGCCCCAACCTAGCCGTGGGCGGAGAGTCAAGAAACAGAGGCAAAGAGCCGATATTCCCTTATGAAATCGCTGGCAGCGACGCCGACATCGACCTACATATCCCAACTGGTGTCGGCCGTCTCAGCCCCTCTGCTCGTGGTCGACTACACGCCGATCATCGAGCGCTACACCGGCCTGCCCGTTGCCGAGATCGCAAAGAGGCTCGAAGACGAAGACGAGCTGATCACCTGTCTCCAGCTGCCGCGGCAGCTCGGCGTGAGTGAGGCCTGGGTCCGTCTCTACGGTTTCCCGGTCGAGGACGAGGCTCCCGACCTGGTGGTGCGTCGCTTCAGCGGAGAGGCCTACCCCGAGCTGCGCGCCGACATGACCGACCAGTTCCTCGCCCCGTTCCGCGGGATCTCGTCGCTTCAGAGCCAGCACCTGGCCCCCACCCTGGCCGGCGACGTGACGGTCAGGTCGCATTGGCGGGCACCAGTGGTCGATGGGGTCCCCGACTACTCCACCATCGTCATCGTCGATCTCGACATCTCCGATCTGAGAGAGACGCAGCAGGCGTTGGAGGACGCGATCGAGTCGAAGGACCGGCTCATGGCCACACTCTCCCACGAGTTGCGCAACCCTCTGAGCGGCGTGGTCGGGTTCAGCTCGATCCTGACCGAGGAATGGGACTCGATGGACGACGTCACCCGTCGCGAGCTGGCAGGGGACATCGCGGCCCAGGTCGGCGACATGTCTTCGCTGCTCGACGACTTCCTCACCTTCAACGTGGATCGCTCGCTCCGCGTCGACAACGAAGTGCTCGAGATCGGCCGGGTCCTGGAGAACCTGGATCTCTCCGGTGTCAGGCTGGAAGTCGACGACGCGATGAAGGCACGAGGGGACTCGCTCCGGATTAGACAGGTGATCAGGAATCTGGTGCGTAACGCCGACCGGCATGGCGGTCCGCCCTGCACGCTGCGCACCGTAGCCGGGGACGGCGTGGTCGCCATCCAGGTGAGCGACAACGGCCCCGGGGTCCCCGGGGACGTGCTGGAGCGGCTGTTCGAGCCGTTCTCGCACGGGACCAAGGCCGGCTCGCTCGGGCTGGGCCTCGCCGTCTCCCGCAAGCTGGCCAGGGCGATGGGGGGCGACCTCCATTACCGGAGAGAAGGCGAAACCACCGTCTTCGAGCTGGCGCTCCGCCCCGCCTGACTGTCTCCCCGGTCTTCAGACCGGGAACACCTCGACCGGGATCCCGTTGAGCACGGCGTTTCCCGACACCGGGTCGATCTCACCTGTCGAGAGGCGGTTGCTGTTCACCCCGGGCCGCTCGACGGCGACGGACAGGGCCGAGCCCTCGAGATCGTGACCCCATCCGTGGGGCAGGCTGACCACCCCGGGCATGATGTCCTGGGTGATCTCGACCGGCACCACCAGCTTCCCCGCCGGCGAAGCGACCTCGACCCGACCGCCGTGCCCGACCCCGATCCGCTCCGCGTCCTCGGGGTTGATCTGGAGCGTGCAGCGGTCCTTGCCTCTCATCAGGACGTCGATGTTGTGCATCCACGAGTTGTTGGAGCGGAGGTGTCTCCGCCCGATCAGGGCAAAGCCGCCGTTGCGCTCCCGGGCCAGGAGCCCCCGAAGCCGGGGGACGTCGGCGAGCAGGGCCCCTGGGGCGAGCTCGATCACCCCGCTCGGGGTGCACAGGGCTTGGGGTAGCCGCGGATGGAGCGGACCGAGGTCCACCCCGTGCGGCGCGGCTTGGAGACGTTCCAGGGTGAGCCCGGCCGGATCGGCTCCGTAGCCGTCTCCATACGGCCCGGTGCGAATCAGGAAGTCGAGCATTCGCTCCGGCCCCCGCCCGCCGCTGGTCCCGGCGAAGATCTCCTCGGGTGATCGGCCCGCGACAGACGAAGCCGGGTTGGACACGGCCGACCCGACCATCGTGGCAAACACCCCGTCGTCGAGAGCGTCCAGGTCCACGTCTGCGCCCTGCCCGGAGGCGACGGCGCCGAGACGGAGCATGATCTGCCATTCGTCCGGTGTCCCCTCGGGGAGGGGGAACAGTGGGGGCGAGTAGTTGGCCACGTTGCGCACAGAGAGCTGGTTGAACGCGAAGTCGTAATGGGCGCGGCGCAATGGGGAGACACCGGGCAGGATCACGTCGGCGTGCCTGGTGGTCTCGTTGAGATAGACGTCGATCGACACCATTAGCTCGAGCCCGGCGAGCGCCTCGTCGAGGCGATCGCTGTTCGGCGTGGACAGCACCGGGTTGCCCGCAATCGTGATCAGGGCCCTGATCTGACCGGGTCCCGGCTCGAGGATCTCGTCGGCCAAGGTCGAGACGGGGAGCTCACCCCGAACCTCGGGCAACCCCCGGACCCGGCTGGCCCAGCGACCGAGCTGGAAACCCCTCCTCGAACGCGGTTGCTCGTGGGCGGCGTGGGAGAACATCGCCCCTCCTGGCCGGTCCAGATTGCCGGTGAGGATGTTGAGTACGTCGACCATCCACGACGCCATGGTCCCGAACTCGGCGGTATGGGTGCCGATCCGCCCGTACACCGCCGCGGCGGGCGCTGCGGCCAACTCGCGGGCGAGACGGCGGATTCGATCGGCCTCCACGCCACAAACGCCGGCCACCACCTCGGGGGCGAAGCCATCGACCGCCCCGGCCACCTCGTCGATCCCGCTGACATGGGCGTGCAGGTCGCCGAGATCGACCAGACCCTCGTCGAACAGCACATGGGCCAGGGCGAAGAGAAACACGGGGTCGGTGCCGGGGGTGATGAAAACGTGCTCGTCGGCGGCCTCGGCGCTTCGGGTCCGCCTCGGGTCGACCACCACCACCTTGCCACCTCGCTCCCCGATCGCCCGGAGACGACCCGGCCAGTCGGGGGCGGTGGCGAGACTGCCGTTCGATTCGTAGGGGTTGGCGCCCAGCATCATGAGATAGGAGGTGCGATCGAGATCGGGCACCGGGATCAGATCGGGATGGCCGAACATGAGGCCGGAGGAGACGTGCTTGGGCATCTGGTCCACGGTGGCGGCGCTGAAGATGGCCTTGGTCCTCAGCATCTTGAGCAGCACCCTCGGGTAGAGGACGCCCGACATCGAGTGGACGTTGGGATTCCCCAGGTAGACACCCACCGCGTCCGGACCGTGCTCGGCGATGATCGGGCCGAGCCGGGATTCGATGACGGCGAAGGCCTCGTCCCAGGTTGCCGGACGATGGGCACCGTCAACTTCGAGCAGAGGGGAGCGAAGCCGATCGGGATCCTGGTCGAGCTTGCCCAGGGTCGAGCCCTTGGGACAGATGAACCCCCGGCTGAACACGTCGTCCTGGTCGCCCCGGATCCGGATCACCTTCTCCTCTTGGTGGGTGACCTCGAGACCGCAAGTGGCCTCGCAGAGAGGGCATGTCCTGAACGCGACCGACGCGGTCATATGCCGACGCCCGCCGTCACCTCGCCGGCCCGGTC
>DASUSU010000145.1:0-5070 GCA_036374915.1 Acidimicrobiia bacterium
CCGGCCCAGGTCGGGGAAGATCGGCGGCCGCAGACCTCGGTAGGCCTCGAAACCGTGCCCGGCCAGGGTGTCGAGGTGGCCGATCGTGTTGCGCGGGTAGACGAATGACCTCAACTGCAGCCCCGCCTCCGACGCCACATGTCTGCAGGCGGCGAGGTCCGAGGCGAATGCGGCCTCACTGCACCCCGGGTCCCCGACGATGAGGTGGGAGAAGGAGTGGGAGCCGATTTCCTGGGCCGGCTGCGCCCCCCGGATCATCTCCACGATGTCCGTGCCGTACCACATCGGGTCGGTGGCGAGGTCGGTGGCGGGGTCGAGATCGAACCAGTCGCCCTCGAACCACTCGTAGTCGGGCCGTACGATCTCGGGATGCTTGCGGCCCCCCTCCACCCCGCAGTTGTCGATGAAGAGATGGCCGACAGTGGCCCAGGTCGCCTTGGTGTCGTACCGGGCGAACAGCGCGAGCAGGTCCTCGACGATCTTGCGCTCCGCGGCCGATCGTGACGGCAGCAGTTGCTCCGGGGGCACGGCCCCACGATGCACCACGCTCCAGGCCAGCTCGGTGTCGATGGAGATCACGAAGACGCCCCGGTCCAAGCTGTGCAGGTCTGATCCCATGTTCAAGGTGTTCCCCCCACCCGTGCGTGCGGAATCAGGTTAACCGGCAGGGGAGAGCTCACCACCGGGCTCTTTTCGGATGAGTCTTAGTCGTGGTTGAGGGCTAGTCTCGACAGAGGATGGGAAGAGGGAGTCTCACGAGGGGTCGGAACTTGGCGCTGCTCATCGGCGCCCTGATTCTCGCGCTGGCCGGCGGGCTGGCGGTGGGCATCGGATTGGCCGGCGACTCCACCGATATCGCACAGGCAGGCGAGACTCCGGGATCGACACAGGGGCCGTCCCCGACCGCCGAAACCGCTCCGGAGACCCAGGGGAATACCGGCTCGTCACCGACTCCATCGTCGCCGCCGCCGGATCGAGGCGCCGAGTGCGATGCCCTTCCGCCCGGAGAGCCCTTCGTGGGGGGCCCTACCGCCCAGTCGGTGGACCTGGGCGAGGCCAACGGGGTCAGGGTCGAAGGAGTGGTCTATCCCCGGCCCGACTACGAAGGCAACCCGTGGAGCCAGTGGGGCCAGGGCCTCGCCCTCGACGACGGACGGTTCTACTCGGCGATCGGTGATCACTTCGGGGCGGACGGCAACTCATACGTCTACGAATACGACTCCGCATCGGGGACACTGGCCATGGTCGGCGACCTTCTCTCCTACGTGGACCACCAGCCAGGCTCGTGGGGCTACGGCAAGGTTCACGGTCAGATGGTGGCCGGCGCCTGTGGGGAGATCTACTTCTCGAGTTACTGGGGGAGTTTCAACGACATCCGTTTCGACGATGTCTATCGGGGCGACCTGTTGTTCCGGCTCGACCCCCATCTGCGCACCATCGATCCCCTCACCGTGCCGGTGGACCAGCACGGCCAAGCCTCACTCGCCGGCTGGGCGGAAGGGGGTCTGGTCTACGGGGAGGCGATCGATCCCATCCTGAGGGCCCAAGACGTCGAGCGGGGGCCGTTCTTCGCCTATGACGTGTTGACGGAGGAAGTGGTGTTCCGCGGCCCGGACGAGCCCCATGTCGGCTATCGGAACATGATGGTCGACCTCCAGGGACGGGCCTATTACTCGATGGGCGGCGGGCAGCTCGCCGTGTACGACCCCGCCTCGAACCAAATCGAGACCCATCCCCAGGTCATGCCGGCCGACTGGCTCCGCGCCTCTACCGTCGCCGCCGCCGATGGCCGGATCATGGGGGTGACCGACGAGCCGTACACGTTCTTCGTGCTTCACCCGTCCGGCGAGATCCAGACTCTGGGACCTGCTCAGGGATACACCGCCAGCCTGGCGCTGCATCCCGACGGGAACAGCTTCTTCTACGTGCCCCACGCCCACGGCGGGAGTGCCGCCTCGGGAACGCCGTTGGTGAGGGTGGACGCCGCCACCGGGGCCGAAGAGGTCGTGGTAGAGCTGAACCCGATGGCCGAGGAGCACCTCGGTCTGACTCTCGGCGGGAGCTACAACGTCGTGGTTTCGCCATCGGGGGACACCGTCTATGTCGGCATGAACTCCGGCCCCGACGGGTTCGGCGAGATCGTGCTGCTGGTCGTTCACCTGCCGTGACCGGTCGGCATCTGATCGCCCTTCTCCTCGTGCTCGCTGCATGCACCCAATCCGGCGCCACATCGACCGAAGGACAGTCCGGCCCGATCGGGGATGCCGGCACCGCGGCACCCGAGTCCACGCCCGGCAGCAACGGCGGTGCGACCTCCACCGTGACGAATGGCGACACGGCCTGCTGGACGGCTCCTCCGACGACGGGGAGCGAGGAGATCTCGTTCTCCGACCAGACCGAGGCGCTGGGCCTGGTGCAGCCGCTGGTGGGGATGCACGGGCACGCCGCGGTGTGGGGAGATTTCAACGGCGACCTGAGCCCCGATCTCTTCGTGGGCACTTTCGCCGATCGGGACCCCTCGGCGTACCAGCTTCGAGGCGCCGGCGGTCCCTCGCCGGACCGGCTCTTGTACTCCGGCTCGGGCGGGTTCACCGCCGAGAGCATCCCTGACATGTTCACCCGCACGTCGGGCGGGGCGGTTGCCGACCTCGACGTCGACGGCGACCTCGACCTGGTGGTGGCTCGCAACTACGACGACGACACTCCGGAGGCGCCCTCGACCCAGGTCCTCCGCAACGACGAAGGGGTGCTGGTGCCGATCGCCTCCTCCGGTCTGCCCACCCAATTCGGGGGCCGCTCGGTCTCGGTCCTGGACTTCGACGGCGACGGCCTGCCCGATCTCTTCATCGCCGAGGACCGCTTCTCGGGGGGTAGCAGCGTGTTGCTCAGGAATCTCGGCGGTCTCTCCTTCGAGGACGCGACCGCCGCGGCGGGCATCCCTCCCGATGTTCACGGCCTCGGCGCTGCGGTGGCGGACCTGACCGGAGACGGGTACCAGGACCTGATCGTGTCCGGCTCCAACCGCCTCTTCGTCGCCGTTGGTGACGGCACGTTCCGCGAAGCCGACTCCTCGGTCTTCGCCTGGCAGTTCTTCGGCCCCGAAGACGACATCGCCGGGGTCTCGATCGCCGACGTCAACCGGGACGGATTGCTCGACGTCGCCATCGGCCAGCACTTCAACAGCACCGTGGACGAGGGCCGCCAGGTCGCAGTCCGCCTCTATCTCAATCGCGGGACCGACGGGACCGGCAACCCCGGGTTCGAGGATGTCACCGAGGCTGCGGGGCTGATCGGATTGCCCACCAAGGCGCCCCATGTCGAGATCAACGACTTCGACAACGACGGGTGGCCCGACCTTCTCACCACCGCCTCCGCTGCGAACGCGACTGCTCCGGCGGTGTTCAGGCACACCGGTCTCGACGGAGACATCCCCATCTTCGACGCTCCCGAGGGTCTGGGCCATCCGCAGTATTGGGTGGCGGGCCCGACCGCCGACTACGACCGTGACGGTCGACTCGACCTGATGCTCGTCGAGTGGGAGCCCTCGCTGCCTTCGCTGCTGATGCACAACGAGACCGGCTCGGGCAACTGGCTGGAGGTGTCGGCCGGCCCCCAAGACCAGTTCGGCATTGGATGGCGAGTCGAGGTGTTCCGGTCCGGTGGGCTGGGCGACCCCGGGTCGTTGCTCGGGGCACGAGAGATCACCGTCACACAGGGCTATTCGGCTGGTGTCGCCCCGATCGCCCATTTCGGGCTCGGCGACGAGACCGAAGTCGACCTCCGCCTCACTCCCCCTGGCGGGGTGGCGCCGACGGTGGTTGAGCGGGTCGCCGCCAACCAGCACCTTCGGGTACCGGGCGGCTGCGCCTGACAGCGCGTCTATAGACTCGCTGCGTGTCCGACGTCATCGCTCTCCTCGAGACCCCCTACTTCGTCATCGGCGTGCGTCTCGGCCTGCTTGGCCTGGCCCTCGGCTGGGGTCTTCGCCTCGCCACGGGCAGGACGCGGCAGCCGCTTCCGATCGCCGGGCTGCTCATCGGCGTGGCGATGGTGGCAACGCTCGTCTTCGTCGACGACTCGGTGACTTCCGAGCTACCCGGCCTGGCTCTCATCGTGCTTGCCTCGGGCCTCGCCCGCGTCTTCAAGGCGCCGCTCTGGGTCCACCCGCTCGTGGTCGCCCCGGGAGCGATCTGGCTCGCTCTGGCCACCCCGGTCACAGAGTTGTTCTGGGCCAGGCTCCTCATGATCGTGGTGATCATGGTCGGGGGGTTCTCGATCACCGACTTCGAGAGACGCCACGCCGGGCTGGGTCTCGGAGTGATCTTCTACGCGTTGGCCGTGTTCGGCGCCTTCGCCGCGGTTCCGGACACCGAGTGGGCGGTGGCCATGGTCGCGATCACGGTCCCGATTGCCTTCCTCGCCTGGCCCAGGGTCGCAGCCTCGCTGGGGACCGAGGGCGCCTATCTGGCAGTGGCGGTCTTCATATGGGTGATCGTCCAGGGTGGGGCGCCGCGTCCCCCCTCGATCATCGGCTCGGCCGCCTGCCTCGGGCTGCTCGTGCTGGAGCCGATCCTGATCGCATTGAAGCCAAGTGCCGTGGCGCTGACCACCTGGGTCAATCGAAACGCACTGGGGGCGGTGGTGGCGTCGTTGCCGCACTTCTTCGTGGTCGTCATATGTTCGCGGGTGGCGGCCCGCTTCACCACCCACCCCCCGGCGTTCGTGGTGATCGCGATCGTCTATCTCACCGTCCTCTTGGTGGGATTCCGGACCGGTCCCAGGGAGCCACGGGAAGAACAGGAGCAGGACGACCCCGGGGAGGACCTGTTTGCCGGTGGGCTCAGATAGAGCTCCGGGAACGGGGAGCCTGCATAGGCCGCCGCACCGGGTAAGTTTGGGCGACGCTGGGAGCCAGGGGTAGGGACCAGAATGACTGACGAGCAGCCCGTTTCGCGGGACAACAAGAACATTTGGATCATCGTTCTCGCCGTGGTGGTGACGGTGTTGCTCGGGGCGATCATCGGTTTCGTGGCCACCGGCGGACTCTCCGACGACCCCGCAGCCGAGTCT
>DASUSU010000146.1:0-20193 GCA_036374915.1 Acidimicrobiia bacterium
CAAGTCTGCTCGGTCATCTCGATCAGTGTCTCCTGTGTGCTCTCGGGTATGCCATGCGGGAAGTCTGGCCCCCAGGAGAGGCGCGCACTCGAATTGGCCAAGACGAGGGCCGACACACGCTCGGGATACGTGGCCGCGAAGAGGGCAGCCATCATCCCCCCGTCGGCTGCGCCGAGAAGAGCGGCCTGCTCGATTCCGACCGCGTCCATGACGGCGCGGACATCGTCCATCCAATCCTCGAGCGGAGGCGGCGCACCCGGAGGTGCGGGATCGGAGAGACCTATCCCGTACTTGTCGAACGAAATCACCCGACAGAACGACCCCAGACGGTCCAGCAAGTGGGCGAATCCTGGTATCTCCCAACGGGCTTCGAGGTGGCTGAACCAGATCGAGACCAGTACCAAGTCGACCGCCCCGCGCCCCGTCACCTGATAGGCAAGGTGAATGTCCCCCCGTGTGGCATACCGAGTCTCGGGCTGCATCGCAGAAGCCTATGTGTGAGGCTCGGCAAGATGAGCCCGACAACGAGAAAGTCCCGAGGGAGCCTTGGCCGAAGCCTCAACCCTCTCGGGACTCTCGTCCGTTCGGTGTCGGGCCGGGGACCCAACTCCGATCGGAGGCTTGCCGCGGGCCGAAGCCTGCGGCGGTGTGCGATCCGAAAATCGCGTCCTCTCGTCTCCGAGAAGATTCTGCGGGTGGTTTAGACCCGCCGTCCGGAAGACCGCTCGACGATCCCTAAGGATCCCCGTCCGATCAGCCGGTCGTCCCGATGCCCTCGGTTTCCCGGTGGCGTCGGTACCCGCACCACGGCCTCGGCTCGGCTTTCGCCGCTCCGCACCTCTTGGTCCGGGCCGCCGCCGAGTTTCCCCTGCGGCGTGATCGGAAACGTAGACCGGTCACCTCGGCCGAGGCAACCCCACGACGTGTTTGTTTTTCGCGAGCCGTGTTCGCGTTTTCGCGGGAATCAGCCGATGCCTGATACCTTCGCATCTCTCACCCGGCCAGCCGAAAGGAAATCAGATGTCGGACGCGACCGACACGTTCGCCGAGCGAGTCTTCGCTTCTGCACTGGGCGCGGTCGAGATCTACTCGATGCACATCGGCGACCGTCTCGGGTTCTACCGGGTCCTCGCCTCAGGGGCGAAGACCAGCGCCGACCTCGCCGCAAGCACCGGGGTTGCAGAGCGTTACGTCCGCGAGTGGCTGGAGCAGCAGGCAACCTACGGGATTCTCGAAGTCGATCTCGACCGCCAGGCCCCCGTGTTCTCCCTCCCGGAGCCCCACAGCCAGGTGCTGACCGACGAGCTGAACGGCTCGTATCTGGCCCCGCTCGCCCGAATGCTGACCACCGCCGGGGAGAAGATGGCGCTCCTCCTCGACGCGTACCGGTCCGGGGAGGGTGTCTCCTGGGAGATGTACGGGCAGGACATGCGGGAGAGCCAGGCCGACATGAACCGGCCCTTCTTCGAGAACGATCTGGCCGGCCTCTTCGCCGGCTTCGGCCCGGTCCACGACCTGATGTCGCGACCGGGGGCGAAGGTGGCCGACATCGGTTGCGGGGCGGGATGGTCGACCCTGGCCCTGGCCCGGGCCTACCCGGAGGCGACCTTCCACGGGTACGACATCGACCTCCCCTCGATCGAGATGGCGACGCAGAACGCCATCGCTGCAGGGCTCGCCGACCGAGTGACCTTCAGTAGCGACGACATCGCCGAGCTGCCCCCGGAGAGCGGATACGACGTCGTGGTGGCCTTCGAGACCATTCACGACATGGCGCAGCCGGTTCAGGTGCTCTCCTCCGTCAGGAAGATGATCAGCGACGAGGGTCTGGTGGTGATCATGGACGAGGCCGTGGGTGACGTCTTCACCGGGAAGGGTGACGAGATCGAGAAGCTGATGTACGGGTTCAGCATTCTCATCTGCCTCCCCGACGGTCTCTCCTCGCAGCCTTCGGCCGGCACCGGGACGGTGATGCGCCCGTCGACTCTTCGCGGCTACGGGGAGGAGGCGGGTTTCACCGGATTCCGCTCTCTGGGCGAGGCCGGATTCTTCCGTTTCTACGAGTTGTCGCCTTGAGTCCGGGGCGGGGACATCGGCTCGGACTGGGCGAGGCGGTCGACCGTCATGCGACGACGACGCGGCGAGGCGGTGGAAGCCGCCCTTGACCAGCACTGTCAGACGTCGGATTCGGCGGGCGCTGCCATGGGCGCTGGCGGTCGCGGTGGCGACGGTCGTCGTGCTCACCTTCACCTGGTTCGTGTTCCCCTCGACCGTGGAGATCGACGCGGTCCAGCCGGCCGATGCGGTGGTGGTGTTCGCGGGGAGCCCGGAGCGCCTCGAGACCGCGGTCGAGTTGATGGAGGACGGCGCCGCCCCCAACCTCGTCATCCCCAACGGGAGAACCTCCGACGTCGACACCGACCTTTGTGAGCGGGCGTCTTTCCAGGTGTTCTGCCCCGATACCGGGGAGATCTCCACCTGGGGCGAGGCTCGGGCAATCGGCCGTCTCGCCGAGGAGGAAGGCTGGACGCGTCTGATCGCAGTCACTTCGGTCTATCACGTCCACCGGGCGACCTCCCTGCTCCGGAGATGCCACGACGGCCCGGTGGATGCGGTCAGCCCGCCCCGCGACATCGATCGGGACTGGGTGGGCAAGATCGGTCACGAATGGGTCGGCTACCTGGCCTCGATCATCCTTCACCCCACCTGCTGAGACATCCGGGCAAGGAGGTGGGCCTGGGTTCTCCGTCTGCGGCAAAGCGCGAAAAGATCCGCTAGAGCGCGAAAGCTCGGCACCGTTTTCGCTTGACCTCCCCAACGCCTTTTCTTACCTTTTCGGCTACCGAAACGGGTTCGCCCGGGTCGGGGAAGGAGAGGCTTCGGCCGCTCCGGATCGCCACCTGACTGGGGGCCCGCTTTCCCGGTCTAGTGGCACTGAGAGCCCCGAGAGGGCTGCGGCTTCGGCCAAGGCTTTCTCGGGGTCTCTCGCGTTCGAAGGCATGTGACCGGCCGTCTCCCGCCGATCTCCCCGTTCCTGTCACACCCCCGACTTACACTCGCCAAGGTGACTGTCGAACTGGAACTGGCCCCATTGCAGACTCTGTCCCCGAGCCGGGCGGGAGATTTCAAGACCTGCCCCCAGCTGTTCAAGTTCAGGGCAATCGACCGTCTCGGCGAGCCCGCTTCGATCTACCAGGCCCGGGGCACCACCGCCCATCTCGCCCTGCAACGGCTCTTCGACCACCCGTCCGGGGAGCGATCACCCGAGTTGCTCTACGACTTGTTCCGCGAGGCGTGGACCGAGCTGCGGGGCAGCGAGGAGTTCGTCAGCTTGTTCGGCGACATCGATCAGGAGCGGCAATGGGGGGTGGAGTCGCTGGAGTTGCTCGCCAACTACTTCGGCATCGAGGACCCCACCGGGTTCGACCCGGTCGACCGCGAGCTCGACATGCTCGAAGACCTCGGTGGGATCACGATCCGGGGCATCCTCGATCGGATCGATCGTGACGACGACGGTCGGTTGATCATCACCGACTACAAGACGGGCAAGGCCCCGCCCGAGCGCTTCGCCCTTCCCGCCTTCTTCGCCCTGAAGATCTACGCACTTCTCATCCGGCGCAGCATGGGAGAGACGCCCAAGGAGCTCAGGCTCCTCTATCTCAGCGGACCGACCCTGTACCGGCTCGACATCGACGACCGCCAGCTGGACGCAATGGACAGCCAGCTCCGCGCCCTGTGGAACGCCATCGACCGGGCCCTCGCCACCCGGAACTTCCCGCCCAGACCGGGCACGCTGTGCAACTGGTGCTCGTTCCAGGAGATCTGCCCCGCCTTCGCCGAGACCGCCGACTAGGGGAAGATCCCCCGGACCAGCTTGGCGTCCGCCACCTTGCGGATCCCCTTGATCAGCGCCGCGGTCCTCATGTCGACTTCCTCGTTGAGAGCGATGTTGTGCACATCGCTGAAGGCGCGGGTCATGATCTCGCGCAGCCTGGCCACCACTTCGTTCTCGGTCCAGAAGTACTTCTGGACGTCTTGGACCCATTCGAAGTAGGAGACTGTGACGCCTCCGGCGTTGGCCAGGATGTCGGGGATGACCAGCACCTCCTTCTCCCGGAGGATCTCGTCCGCCTCGATCGTCGTCGGTCCGTTTGCCCCTTCGATGATGATCTTGGCCTGGACGTCTGCGGCGTTGCGGGCGTGGATGACGTTCTGGACCGCGGCCGGGATCAAGATGTCGACGGGAAGTCCGAATATGGCCTCCCCATCGATGAAGTCGGCGTCGGGATAGCCCTCGACGAACCTGTTCTCGTCGACCCACTTGGCGACGGCGTCCACCTCCAGCCCATCCGGGTCGTAGAGAGCCCCCGAGATGTCGGACACCGCCACGATCCTCACTCCCATCTGCTGACCGGCGATGGCGGCGTAGCGGCCCACGTTGCCGAACCCGTGGATAGCCACGCTGAGGTCGTTGGGATCGAGCTGGCGGACCCCGGCCGCCTGAGGCACCAGGAACATCAGGCCGCGGCCGGTCGCCTCCCTCCTCGCCACACTGCCTCCCAGGGCGGGGGGCTTGCCCGTGACAACGGCAGGGACCGAGTGCCCGACATGCTGGGAGTAGGTGTCCATCATCCATGCCATCACCTGCTCGTTGGTGCCCAGGTCGGGTGCGGGGATGTCGGTCTCGGGGCCGATCACATTGATGATCTCCATGGTGAAGCGTCGGGTGACTCTCTGCAGCTCGGCACGGGAAAGCCCCATCGGATCGACCCGCACCCCGCCTTTGGCGCCGCCGAAGGGGACCCCGACGATCGAGCATTTCCAGGTCATCAACATGGCCAGGGCGGCCACCTCACCGAGGTCGACGTCGGGCGCGAAGCGGATCCCCCCCTTGGTCGGGCCCATCGTGGTCAGGTGTTGGACCCGATACCCGAACAGGGTCTCCACCTCGGAGTAGGTGTCGCGTCGGAAGGGAAAGCTGACCATGGTCGACTTCTGCGGGACCCGGAGCCGGTCGGCGATGTTGTCGTCGAGACCCATCAGCCTGGCCACCCGGTCGAACTGACCGGCGGCCTCCTTGTACATCGGCGAGTCGAACTCGTTACCGACCAACGCAGTCACGAGCCCTCCGTTCGATTGGACACGCATCGCTCATCCTATGCGGGGGCAGGCCGGGAGGAGATCTGTCACACCGGGCCAATAGGTTGTCCCCCATGAGCTACTTCACCACAACGAGGCAGGGCGGCGAGGACGACACCATCGATCCCTTCTCCGACCCGGTGGCCTTTCTCGCCGCGATGGGCATCGAGGCCGAACTGGTCGAGACGACGACCACGCTCTCCGACGCCGCTTGACATCTACGATCAGGAAGTGTCAGTGACCGAGACCCGGGTCGAGCCCGGGGACTGGGATCGCGTCGTCGCCGACAGCGACGGTCCCCAGATCGTGGTGTCAGGGCCCGGCACGGGAAAGACAGAGTTCCTGGTGCGTCGCGTCACCTCGATAATCGGGTCGGGGAAAGCTGGTCGTGACCAGGTGGCGGTGCTCACTTTCTCCCGGCGGGCCGCCGCCGACATCCGGAAACGGGTGGACATGTCCCTTGGCGGATCGGGCATGCCGATCCACGCCTCGACCTTCCACTCGCTTGCCCTTCGTCTGCTGGAGACGGCCTCGAACCAGCGTCCCGTCCCGCTGAGCACCCCGGAGCAGGTCGGTCTGGTCGGCGAGTTGCTCGCGTCGGAGCGACCCGAGCACTGGCCGGTCATGTATCGGGGGATACTCGGGGCACCGGCCTTCGCCGCCGAGGTCGCCGATTTCCTGATGCGATGCTCGGAGCGGCTGCTCTCCCCCGACGACCTCGAGCAGCGGGCGGCGGTTCGCGCCGACTGGAGGGGGATTCCAGGCCTGTTCCGTCGTTATCGCCAGGCGCTGGAGACGGCGCGGCGGACGGACTACGGCACGATGCTGGTCTCGGCGGTCGGCCTGCTCGAAACCCCGGAAGGCCAGGAGCTCGCCGCCGCTTATCGATACGTCGTAGTCGACGAGTACCAGGACACCTCGCCGGTCCAGGCCGAGATGGCGCGACTGCTCGCCCTACCCGGCGGCAACCTGACCGTGGCCGGGGACCCCTACCAGTCGATCTACTCCTTTCGTGGCGCAGAGTTGAGGAACATCGCCCGATTCTCCGTCGACCACCCTGAGGCGCGACGAGTTGTCCTCGGGCACAGCTTCCGGGTGCCGGCGCCGATCCTCGAGTCCGCGCTGCGCATCGTGTCGTCGGGCGAGCTGCCGGGCGCGGCGGGCCCGGTGACCCCGGCTTCCCACTCCGGTCGGGTCGAGACCTTCGTCTTCGACCAGGAGACCGCCGAGGCGGAATGGATCGCAAAGGACATCGAGCACGCGATCCGGGTGGAAGACGTGGCGCCCTCGGCAATCGCGGTCCTGGTCAGGTCCAAGCGCGAGATGCTGAGCGGGCTGAGCCGGGCCCTGCAGCGAAAGGGCATCCCCCACGATCCGCCCGACTCACGGCTGAGGGAGCATCCGGCGGTGCGGCTGATCGACGACCTGGTCACCGTGGCCAGTCAGGGCGGTGCGGTGCCGCTGGTGACCCCGGGCGAGGCGGCCGAAGCCGATCGGGCGATGAGACGGATCCTGCTCGGGCCACTGGTGGCCGCCACGCTGGGCAAGGAGCGCGCCATCCTGCGGGCTCGCCGACGCAGCTGGGAGGCATGGCCGATCGTCCTCAGACAAGAGCTCCCCTCCCATCCCGGCCTCATCGGTCTTCTCGACGACTCGGCCTGGTGGTCGTCGATGCCGGCCATCGACGGGTTCTGGGAGCTGTGGACCCGGCTCGACGACCTGGAGCGCATCGTCCTCGATCCCGAGCGGGACGAGTGGCGTCGGGCGTTCACGTCTTTTTCCCAGGTGTTGGAGCGTCAGGCGGAACGCGATTCGAGGGTGACCCTCGCCCGGGTGTTCGAGCTCGGAGAGGAAGAAGGGATCGAGTCGACACCACTCCTCCCCTACCGCAGCACCGGTGCCCAGGTCACCCTGACCACCCTGCATCAGGCGAAGGGCCTGGAGTTCGACGTCGTCTACATCGCCAACGCGGTGGAAGGGGTGTTCCCCGATCTGCGCCGGGGGCGGCGAATGCTGCGCCCGGAGTTGCTGTCGCCGGAGCGCACCACCGATCCCGAGGCACAGCATCTGTTCCAGGTCCAGGAGGAGATGCGTCTCGCCTACACCGCGATGACCCGTGCCCGCCGCCGGGTGGTGTGGACCGCCACCTCGGCCGGGGTCGATCAGGGCGAGCATCGGCCCTCCCGTTTCCTGATCGCGGCTTCGGATCCGGCCCAGGAGAGCCTGGGAGCCCCGGCCGAGGTCAGCGGCCCGCCGGTCACCCTCGCCGAAGCCGAGGTGCGGCTGCGTCGGACCCTTCTCGACCCGACGGCGCCCGCACTCGACCGTTTGGTCGCCGTGCAGGTCCTGGCCCATCCCCCGCTGCCGTGGTGGAATGCCGCCGCCTTCGCCGGCGTGCCCGCCCCAGGACCGGACACACCGATCCTCGGTCCCGTCCTCAAGCTGTCCCCTAGCCAGGCCGACTCCTACGACACCTGCCCGAGGAAGTATGCGTTGGAGCGGCGGCTCCGGCTCAGCGAGTCCTCGTCGCCCTACGCCGCGCTGGGGACCCTGGTCCATTCCGCCCTCGAGGCCGCGGAGCGGGCAGCGGTCGAGTCGGGGAAGACACACGCCGGTCTCGACGACGCCTTGAGTCATCTGGAGCGGGAATGGGCCGCCGCCGACTTCGGCACACCTCAGCTCAACGCAGCCTGGCTGAGACACGCCCGGGAAGGGCTGACCAAGCTCTACGAGCTCTGGCCCAGCAGCGGCACACCGATCGAGCTGGAGAAAGAGGTCCACGCCATGATCGGCGACGTTGAGTGGGTCGGCTTCATCGACCGTCTCGAAACCACTCCCGACGGTCTCAAGGTCATCGACTACAAGACGTCGAAGACCCCGCCGCTCGTCAAGGATGCGGCGAGGTCCATCCAGCTCGCCTTCTACGCGACTGCGGTCGCCGAGGAGTACTCGGAGCCGGTGATCGGGGCCGAGATGTGGTTCCCCCGGGCCAAGGGCAAGAAGTTCGTGAAGCGCTCGCTCGACATGGGGCTCATCGACGAGGTGCGAGAGAAGATGGAAGAAGTGACCAGATCGATCCGGGACGAGGCATGGGAACCGCGGGTGAGCATCAGGTGCGACCGGTGCGAATTCCGGCTCTCCTGCCCGGCCTGGCCCGAGGGCAAGGGGGCCTATCTCCCATGAGCGCCCTTCGACCCTCGGCGGAGCAGCAGGAGATCCTCGACCTCGGGCTCGACACGATCAGGATCAAGGCCGGGGCGGGGACCGGGAAGACGACCACGATCGCGATGGTCATCGCAAACCTGGTCGACGGTCACGGTGTCGACCCGGAGCGGATCCTCGGCATCACCTTCACCAACAAGGCGGCCTCCGAGCTCGCCGACAGGGTCAGGTCCTTCCTGGGCCCGACCGTCGAGGAAGGACGTCAGGCCGAGGTCCACACCTACCACGGCTTCGCCGCCCAGGTTCTATCCGAGTTCGGCGCCCTGGCCGGGGTGGACAACCGGGTCCGGGTGATCACCCCGACCTTCTCCCGCCAGCTCCTCAGTGAGACTTTCCATCACACCACCTATCAGCACATCGACATCACGAGCCGCGGGTGGCTGGACAAGATCAGGACACTCGGTGACCGGCTCGGCGACCACCTGCTGACCCCGGCGCAGCTGCTCGCCGCCAGCCATCCCGTCGACGACATCTGGCCGACCCGCGTCGAGATCCTGCACACGCTGGAGCGATACGACGAGGACAAGAGACGGCTCGGCGTCGTCGACTACGCCGACCTGGTCACCCTGTCCACCGACTTGCTCACCCGGCACCTGGAGTTGGCCGGAGAGATACGGGACCGGTATCAGGTCGTCGTCCTCGACGAGTACCAGGACACCAACCCGGCGCAGCGAATGCTGCTCACGACCATCTTCGACCACGGGTTCCCGGTGATCGCCGTCGGCGACGAGGACCAGACCATCTACGAGTGGCGCGGAGCGTCCGCCGAGAACTTCGAGTTGTTCGCCGGGCACTTCGCCGCCCCGGACGGGCGAAGTGCCCACGATCGGGCCCTGACCCTCAATCGCCGCTCCGCCCCGGCCATCCTCGAGATCGCCAACCAGATCCGGAGTCGGGCCAACCCCGAGGCGGAGGATCTCGAATCGCACGACCCCGCCATGACCGGGCAGGTGATCACCCACTGGGCCGGCGACGCGCTGGCCGAGTCCGACTGGATCGCCCGCCGTCTCGAGACGCTCCACGACGAGGGTGTCCCCTGGTCGGAGATGGCGGTCCTGTTCCGGAAGAACAAGGACTTCGCAGCCGTGGTCGACTCCATGGCCCGACACGACATCCCGGTCGAGGTGGCCAATCTCGGTGGTCTGCTCTCGGTCCCCGAGGTCGCCGACCTCAGGGCATGGCTCACCGTGATCGACCGACCCGACGACTCCCCCTCGTTGGTGCAGATCTTCTTCGGGAGCCGATACCGCCTCGGCTTCGCAGACATCGCCCCCCTGACCAGATGGCTGGCAACAGCCGAGCCCGCCCCTGCCCCCGACGCCGACAACGTCCCCGGGGTGACGCTGCTCGAGGCCATCGAGCACATCGACTCCGTCGAAGGCCTCAGGGTCGAGGCACGGGCGGCGTACCAGCACTTCCTCGAGGTGTACCGGGAGATCCTCACCGAGAGCCAGGGCATGAGTCTGGTCGAGGTGTGCCGTCTCGTTCTCGATCGCACCCAGGCCTGGCAGGACATCGACTCCCTCCCCGCCAACCAGAGGACCACGGCTCGACTCAATCTCTACCGGCTGCTCGACCTGGCCGAGGAGTGGAGCCCGCTCAAGGGCCGCCCATCGCTGAACGCGTTCCTCGAGTACCTCGATGCCATGGAGGACGAGCCGGCCGAGGAGCTGGACTCTGCGCATCTCTCCGGCGAAGAGGCCGTGACCCTGGTCACCGTCCATCGGGCCAAAGGTCTGGAGTGGGACGTGGTGGCGATACCTGCGGTGACCGAAGGCAACTTCCCGGGCGGGTCCCGCCAGTTCCCCGACCCGATGCGGTTCCCCGAGCACCTCCCGGCCGAGTTTCGGATCGACACCACTCTCGACGACATGCCCGGGGACGGGGAGGAGCGGATGGAGTACTTCCGGCGGCGCAACCAGCTCCAGGAATGGCGTGTCGCCTATGTGGCGGCCACCCGGGCCCGATCCACCCTGATCGTCACCGGCGCCTACTGGTACGGCAAACCGGAGACGAACGCGAACCCGAAGAAGCCCTCGGAGTTGTTCGACCTGGTGGAGCAGCATCCGGCGACCCGCAACGAGGGCCACGCCGGGGAGACACCCAGACCCCCGCTCCTGCGCAGGGACAGCTGGGGGGCCGCGCCCGATCCTCTGTTCGAGACGGGATGGGACGGGGCGCTGCGGGCCGCGATCGGCAACGACACCGCCATGGAGGAGCGGGCCTCCGATCTCGCCCTGGATGAGGAGTTCGAGACGAGAGTCGTGGACATGCACCAGACCCTGTTCGAGCTCAGCCGGCTCGATGTGCTCGACCAGGCCGCCCCTGCCGACTCGAGGTCGGTGTCGGTCACCGGATTGGTCACCTACGCCCAATGCCCGAAGCGCTTCTTCTGGTCCGAGGTCGATCGTCTCCCCCAGCGCCGCAACCCGGCCGCGGTGGCCGGCACCGAGCTTCACCGCCGCATCGAGCTCCATCAACGGGGCCAGGTCCCCTTCGAGCAGATGCAGCCCGAGCTCTACGACGTGGTCGACGAAGCGCCCGGCTCCGGCGGTTTCAAGGCGTTCCTCGCCTCGCGCTACGGAACAGAGAAGCCAGATCTGGTCGAGGCGCCGTTCATCGTCACCCTGGGCAATGGGTACCAGGTCCGGGGGCGAATCGACGCCGTCTATCGAAAAGAGGGCGATTGGGAGATCGTCGACTTCAAGAGCGGCCGGCCCAACGACGAGCCGTCACGGATGGTCCAGCTCCAGGCCTATGCCGTCGCCGCGATCAGCGCCGACTTCGGGGTGAGCCCGCCGGAGGCGATCGAGGTGACCTTTGCCTACCTGGGCGGTGGCTTGACCGTCCACACCGAGCAAGCCGACCCGCCCTGGCGGCAGCGTGCCGAAGAGGAGTTGGTGCGTCTCACCGATGCCATCGACGACGGCCAATACCAGGCCACACCCGGCGACTGGTGTCACCACTGCGACTTCCTCCGGTTCTGCGAGCCGGGCAAGCAGGAGGTCGGGCTGCCTTGACGTCGGCTGCGGTCCTCCTCGGCTATCTCATCGGCTCCATCCCCTCCGCAGTGTGGTTGGGGCTGTTGTGGGGAGTGGATTTGAGAAGGGGCGGCACGGGGAATCCGGGGGCGAACAATGCGAGGAGACTCGGCGGAAGCGGCCTCGCGCTCCTCGTCCTCGTCGTCGAGATGGGCAAGGGGGCCGGCGCAGTTTCGATCGGTCTGCTCGTCGCCGGCGAGACCGGGGCCCTGCTCGCCGGTCTCGGCGCCGTCGCCGGCAACGTCTACAACGTCTGGTACCGGCTCCGGGGGGGAAAAGGGCTGGGCATCACCGGTGGCGTCCTGTTGGCGCTCTGGCCCGCCGTGTTCCCCCTGGTGGTGGTCACGATCGCACTCGCCTCCGCCCTGACCAGGTCGACCGGAATCGGGACCTTGGTGACAGAGGGGTTTCTCATCGTCGCCGCCCTGGCCTGGGAAGACGTAGGTCTCTCCAATCCGTGGGGTCTGGGTGACCCGGGCCTGCTCCTCCCCTTGGTCCTCGGGGTGTGCCTGATCATCTCCCCCCGGCACTGGCGAGACGCCCGGCGCCGGCTCAGCTCACCCGCCCGCCCCTGACCTCGAGCAGCAGCGTGACCGGTCCGTCGTTGACCAGGTCGACCTCCATCCTGGCCCCGAACACCCCGGTCTCTGTCTCGACGCCGGCCCGGCTCAGTCCCTCGGCGAACCTGCTCACCATCGGCTCCGCCACCTCAGGTGGCGCCGCCCGGGTGAACGACGGTCGACGCCCCCTGCCGATGTCGCCGAGCAGCGTGAACTGGCTCACCACCAGAGCCGAACCGCCGACGTCTAGGAGGGAGCGGTTCATACGACCTTCGGCGTCGGCGAACACGCGGAGATTCGTCACCTTGCCCACGGCTGCGTCGATGTCCTCGTCCCGGTCTCCGGGCTCGATCCCGACCAGGAGCAGCAGCCCTTCGCCGATCGAGGCGACCAATGCCCCGTCGACGCTCACCGCAGAGCGAGTCACCCGCTGGAGGACGATGCGCACGAGAGGCGATTGTGGCAGCCCAATAGAGTGATGCCGTGGCCAGACGCCCGGCTGACACCCAAGAGTTGCTACGCGGCCCGGACGGGTCTCGCCCGGTCTACCTGCTCGACGCAGCATCCGACTTCGAGGCCTCGATGCTGGAGAAGTGGGTGAGCGCCGCGGCCGGAGGGAAGGTCGGCACGGTGCGGATCACCTCCTCGCGGAGAGGGAAGGGTGGAGAGCGAGAAGAGCTCAGCGAGGCCCTTGCCGCCCCGGATGATCCCTTCCTGATCCCGCTTCGGGTCGTCTGGCTGGCACCGATGAAGAAGACGCGCCGGGCGGTGAGCTGGTGGGACCTGCTTCGGCCCGGCGACGCCCGCGATCCACGTGGCTGGCGCGCCCGCTGGATCCGTGCCGCCAGACCGGGCCGGGTCCGTCTGATCGCCGCCGCCGGGGAGCGTGCGTCCGCCATGGCCGAGGACTACCAGGTCTCGGGACAGGTCGACGGCCTGGCCAGCTACGTGACGCGCCGGGCCTGGCTGGTGCTGGATCGGGCGGAGCGCAGGCTGGTCGGCAACCGGTACAAGGTCCCCCGATTCGTCCACGAGGCCATCCTCTCCCGACAAGAGTTCCTGGAGTCGGTGGAGGCGGCCGCGGCAGAGACCTCCACCACCACGGCGGTTGCCCTGGAGAGAGCGGAGCAGTATCTGCGCGAGATCGCGGCCACCCATTCGCCATATGTGATCGATCTGATCGCCAACGGCATCCACAAGCTCTACAGCCAGGGCTACGGCGCGATCAAGTACTCGGAAGCCGACGTGAAGAGGCTCGCCGCCCTGGGGAGTGGAAACCCTCTCGTGTTCCTGCCCTCGCATCGATCCAATCTGGATCGGCTCAGCCTTCAGTACATGCTCTGGGAGAACGACTTCCCTCCCAACCACACCGCAGGCGGGATCAACCTCAACTTCTTCCCCGTCGGGCCCCTGATCCGCCGCACCGGGGTGTTCTTCATCCGCCGCTCGTTCAAGGACAATCCGCTGTACAAGGCCGTGCTGCGCTCCTATCTCGACTACCTGGTCGAGAAGCGGTTCCCTCTCGAGTGGTATATGGAAGGGGGACGATCGCGGTCGGGAAAGTTGCTCCCGCCCCGTCTCGGCCTGCTCAGCTACGTGGTCGACTCGATGATGCGAGGAAAGGCCGACGACCTGCAACTCATACCGGTGTCGATCGCCTACGACCAGATCCACGACGTTTCCGACTACGCCCGCGAGGCGCAGGGCAAGGACAAGGAGCGGGAGTCGCTGGGTTGGTTTCTCAAGGCGGTCCGCTCACTGCGCCAGCGCTATGGCGACATCCACATCAGGTTCGGGGAGCCGGTGTCGGCTCGGAGCATGCTCGGGGGCGTCGATCCCGCCGACGAGGCTTCGGTCGACCTGCAGAAACTCGCCTTCGAGGTCATGTACCGGATCGGGCAGGTCACCCCGATCACACCGACCGCGATGGTGAGTGTCGCCCTGCTCGCGGTTCATGGGACGGCATCGTCGGTGGAACGCCTCACCGAGGTGGCTGCGGGCATGGTCGAGTTCGCCCGGGCCCGCGCCCTCCCCACGACCGAGGACATCGGCCTCGACGAGCCGGCGCGGGTCGACGCCATCCTCGACTGGCTGGCCGAGAACGACAACGTGAGCAGCCACGAGGCACTGGGCAGACGGGTGTTCTGGCTCGACGACGAGCAGATGATCCGCATCTCGTACTACCGCAACATGATCGTGCACTTCTTCGTCAACCGCGCCCTGGCCGAGATGGCGCTGGGCATGGTCGGGGAAGGCGGGCAGGACGGTCCGGACCTGGTCCGGGAAGCACTGCTCGGCTTCAGGGACCTGCTCAAGTTCGAGTTCTTCTTCCCCGAAAAGGACGAGTTCCTCGCCAAGGTCGAGGCCGACATCTCGATCGACGTGCCGGGATGGGAGCGGGTGCTGACAGACAGCGGCGCCAGCGAGATCCTGGCCAAGTTGGGGACCCCGGTCGCCCACTGGGCCCTGCTCCCCTTTCTCGACGCCTATCAGGTGGTCGGGGACGAGCTGGAGGCGATGAGGGGCCGATTCGACGAGAAGTCGTTCCTCAAGGCGTGTCTGGCACGTGCCCGCATGTACCGGATCGAGCAGCGACTCATCTCGGGGGAGAGTGCCAGCCAGGTCCTGTTCAAATCGGCGCTGGCACTGGCCTCCAATCGCGACCTGATGGAAGACGGCGACGGGGCGGCGGCGCGGCGATCTGCATTCGCGGCAGAGGTCCGAAAGTCCCGCGCCCTCGCCGCGGCCGGGCTCCAGCCGGGCTCCTAGCGCTTCTGCGCCCCGCCCCACTTCTTCCGGGCCTCTTCGACCAGCTCCCGCGACGTCTTGGGGCGAACCGTGGTGGGATCGACGGCAGGGGGCGGCGGGGGGACGGGCTTGGGCTCAGGCCCGGTGTCCGCAGGTGGCGGGATCACTTCCTCGAGACTGCTCGGCCGGGGGGTGGAAGGGGGCGGCAAAGGGTCGAGCTGACGGGGAATCGGTCTGCTCGCGGGTGGGGTCCGGCCGGGAATGACAGGCGGGGTGACCACGGGACGGGTGCTCTCGGGTCTGGTGGATGGAACCCGCTTCCCCGGAATGTTGGTCGGGATGGCGACCGTGTCGTTGCCATCCATGGTTCGTGCCCGGCGTCGAATGGCGCGTCCTGCGGCGAGGAGGACGAGAGCCGGGATGAAGCTCCCGCCGAGCCAGGCGAGGACCCCGCCGGCCGGACCGAACTCGGAGACCAGGCCCATCCCGGCCAGCACGACGACGAGGAGCCAGGCGATCCCGAACAAGGTGACCACCCGGCCCAGACAGCCGACGGGGTTGTTGGTCTGGTCAGCCATCGCCCGTCATTCAAACATCAGCCTCGGGTCAGCACGACCCGGAGCCTCCATGAGGCGAGCAACAGGAGCGCGGCGGCATAGGCCGCGAGCACACCGAGCTCGGGGAGGATGTCGACCACGGTCCCGTCCCGTCGCACCAGCTCGGCGAATCCGTCGATGGCCCAGGCATGGGGGGTGAAGTGGGCCACCCGGTTCATCGCCGGCGAGAACAGCTCGAGGGGAAGCATTGCGCCGCCCAAGGCGGCCAGCCCCAGGCTGACCACGACTCCGATGCCACCTGCCTGCTGGTCGTTGCTGAACGTCGCCCCCATCAGCATTCCCGCCCCGGCGCCGGTTGCCGAGAACGTGGTGAGGAGGAGGAATGCGCCCAGGGGATCGCCCCAATCCACCCGGAACAGGAGAAAGGTGGCGGCCACGATGTACAGGCCCTGGACCATGGCGACAGCCCACCGCCCCATCGCCTCTCCGACCACGATCGTCCCCGCAGAGGTGGGGGTGGCCAGCATTCGGCGGGAGATGCCGAGCTTCCGGCTGAGTATCAGGGCCGCCGAGCCGGCCAGGGCGGTGAGAAATGTGAACAAGGCCAGTTGCTGAGACGCACCGAGGTCGAATCGGCCCAGGGTCGCCGGGAACAGGGCCTCGCCCACCGCCGTGGTCTCCACCTCCAGCCCCGGTGCAGCTCCGGTTTGTGCCCTTGCGCCCTCCAGGGCCCGGTCGAAATCCACGCCGGTCTTCTCCTGGGCGAACTGGGCCGCCCCCACCGGGGTCATCACCCGTGCCACGGCGGCGGCGATCACGGACTGGAGCTGCTGGCCTGCCCCGTCGGGACGGGCGACATAGCCGATCTCGGCCTGGGAGCCCTCCGCCGCCTGCTCGGTCATCCGGGCGGGAAGGAACACGCCCGCCTGCACCGCCCCCCGCTCCACCGCTGTGGTCAGCTCCTCCCGGCTCTCGAACTCGGACAGGGCAAGGGAGTCGTCGGCCTCGATCTCGTCGGCGATGGCGGCGGCGAGCGGATCCTGGTCCTCCTGGTAGAGCCCGATGGCAGGATCGAAGTCGCCGCCGAACTGGGCCCCGATCAACAGGATCAGCGCGATGGGGAAGATGAAGACGAAGAAGATGTTGGAGCGCTCCCGGAGCATGCGACGAACGTTGCTCCCGGCGATGGCGAGCACCTTCATCGCGACAGTCTCCGTTCCAGAGCGAACCAGGCGAAAGTTCCCAGGACAAGGGCGATGACGAGCAGGGCCCCGGCGGAAGGCAGGGCGGCGGTCCACTCCGCCCCTCCCGAGATCTCGGAAAGGCCGCGCATGAACCACGCATGCGGGGTGATGTAGGTGAGACGGCTCAGCAGGTCGTCGCCCTGCCCGATCGGGAAGAAGGTCCCGCCCAGCATTCCCAGCGTCACCGCGACGATGGCCCCCAGGTTGGCCGCGCCCTCGGCCGACTTCCCCACCGAGGCGATCAAACCCATGATCGAGGTGGCGGCCAGGACTCCGGCGATCACCAGCACCGCCACCCCGAGCGGTGGCCCCCAACGCGCCTCCATCAGGAAGTAGGTGGCCACGATCAGCACCGTCATGGAAGTGACGCCGAGGGCGAAGGAGAGCAGTGCCTTTCCCACCACCACGCTGCGCCGACCGATCGGGGCGGCGAGAAGCCGGGCCAGGGTCCCGTTCTCCCTTTCTTCCAGGACACCGAGCACACCGAACTGGACCGTGAAGAGCAGGAAGAACACTGCCATCCCGGCGGCGAAGAAGGTGGAGGCGTCGAGTTGGCGGGTCTCGGCGCTGACATCGGAGAAGGTGTACGCCGAAGGCCGCTGCGCCGCCTCCTCACCCCATGTGACCACATCGTCGGGCGGCGGGCCCTCCCCGAGGTGGACCGCGGTCGCCACCGAGAGCTGGGCCCGGCCGATTCCGGAGCCGAACTCGGAGGCGATCGAAGTCGCCACTTGGGTGGTGGTCTGAGCGTCGATGTCACCGACGACCTGGATCGTGAACGGGCTGCCTTCGAGGGCCGCCGCCCCCACGCCGGGGCCGAGCAGGATGTAGGCCCCCACGTCTCCTTGTTCAACCGCGGCGTCGGCCGCTTCGGCGTCGTCGAACTCGGTGATCTCGAGGATCCCCTGCGCCTCGATCTCGGCGAGCACCTCGCCGAGCGAGCGCGAGATCTCGGTGTCGTCGAGATCGACCATGCCGATCTGCAGGTCGAGGGTCTCGGTGGCGAAGACGTTGCCGAAGACCAGGTGAAATATGTAGGCGAGGGCGAGAGGGGTGACGATCCCGATGATGAAGGCAGACCGGTCGCGCAAACGGAGCTTCAGGTCCTTGCCCGCAATCCGGGTCGAAGCGCTCATGGTCAGTCGCGCAGGGCCTTGCCGGTGAGATGGAGGAACACCGCCTCGAGATTGGGCTCGAACACCTCGACGCCGGATATGGTCGCTCCGGTCGAGGAGACACAGGCGAGCAGCTCGGGCAGGAGCTTCGACGCCTCATCGGCGAGGACATCGACACCGGAATCCGAAGGGCTCGTCTCGTGGACTCCGTCCAACTCGGCGGCGATACGGGCAACCTCCGCCACGTCACCGGCCATCACCACGTGGATGCGGTCCTTCTGACCCACCAGCGAGACCAGCTCCCGCCGGGTGCCCTCGGCCTTGATCACACCCTCGTCGATGATGGCGACTCGATCACAGAGACGTTCCGCCTCTTCCATGTAATGGGTGGTGTAGAGCACCGCGATCCCCTGACCGGACAGCTCTTCCACCGATTCGAGGATTGCGTTCCTCGACTGGGGGTCGACTCCGACCGTCGGCTCGTCGAGGATGAGCAGCCGGGGGCGATGAAGCAGGCCGATACCGATGTTGAGCCGGCGCTGCATCCCCCCCGAGTACTCCTTGGTCAGGTCGTCTTTGCGATCGGTCAGCCCGATCACCTCGAGGACCTCCTCGGTCCGCTTCTCCAGCTCGGCGCCGGCCATCTCGTAGAGACGACCGAAGAACCTGAGATTCTCGGCCGCAGTCAGGTCCGGGTAGATGGCCAGCTCCTGTGGCACCAGACCGATGTCCGAGCGTCCCGCCGTCGACCGGGTGCGGATGGTGGTGCCGTTGACGTGGACCGCCCCGCTGTCCGGTTCGAGAAGACCGGCCACCATCGAGATCGAGGTTGTCTTCCCCGCCCCGTTGGGCCCGAGCAACCCGAACGTCTCCCCTTCGGCGATCTCGAAGCTGACGTCGTTCACCGCCACCAGGTCGCCGAAGCTCTTGGTCAAGCCCTGCGCCGCCAAAACCGTCGTCATCGATCCCCTACTCGGTTGCGACGGGCACCCTACCGATGCTCAGACCGACCGCGCCCGCCTGTGCGGGGGTCGGCTCGGCGCAGCAGAACCAGCTCTCGGTCAGCCGCGGCGTCGGCGCCGACTCCGGCATCGCGGGCAGGGAGATGCCCGCCGATCGGCCGACCCGGTCCCTCATCAGGGAGAGGGTGTCTCCCGCCTCGGCGCCACAGTCCGACCCTTCGGCCGCGATGGCGTCGAGGCCGGCATGGAGCGCCTTGGCCTCCGCGTGCTCGAATTCCCAGGCCCAGGTGAGCGAGTCGGGCACATAGCCGGACAGATGCGGAGTCACCGCCGGATGGCTCTCGAGCAGGGAGCCCCGGGGGACGAGGAGCTTGATGGCGAGCTGCACCGGGTCGGTGGCAGACCAGAGCTCGTGGTGATCGAGAAACGCAACGATGTCGACCAGGTCGCCGGGAGTGGTCCAGGGGAAGAAGGGCAGCCAGGTGGGCCGGACATGGATCCCGGCCGACCTGAGCACCGTCACCGCCTCGGCCATGTCGGAAACGGTGTGGCCCTTGTCGAGGATCTCCAACGTGCGTCGATCGGTGCTCTCGAAGGCGCTGACCACGAAGAGGACACCGAGCGAGGCCATCTCCGGCCACATCGACCGGTGGGCAAGGATGTGCTCCACCTTCACGGTGACGTCGAAGGTCAGCCCGGGATGATCGGCGTGTGCCGCCCGGAGCAGGTCGAGCGAGTACCTGGGGGCGTTGAGGAAGTCGGGATCGCCGAAGCTGATGTGCTCGATGCCGTCTCCGGCCAGCTGGGCGATGTCGGCGAGGACCGGGGCCGCCCCCACCACCCGCATCCTCCCGTCGTAGACGACCGGGATCGGGCAATGACGGCAACGATGCCGGCACCCGTGCGACGCTTCCACCGCCGCGGCGAGACGGGCCTCACCCTGCCACTCGAGCCGGGCGTACCGGTCGTGAGCGGGAAGACGGGAACGGTCGGGCATGTGGAAGTCGGAGCGGCCCACATGTCTTTGCGCCCCCGCGGCTCCGTCACCGGCTTCGACCTGTCGGGCCCAGGCAACCAGACCCGGCTCGTACTCCCCGGCTATCGAGGCGACGAGCCGGCCCCCGGCCTGGTGACCGAGCCCGACGTCGGCGTACAAACCGTAGAAGGCGATCGGAAGCTCGGGGCGCAACGCTCGAACCTCGCCGGCCATCGCCGCGGCGAGTCGCATCGCGGTGTGCATCGGCACCGAGAACGCCACCGCATCGACCCCGTCGAGAAGCGCTGGATCCCAGGGTTCCACGGCCAGGTCCACGATGCTCACCTCGATCCCGGCCGCGCCCAGTGCCGCGGCCGGCGAAGCGATGTGGATCGGTTGACGTCCCAGTTCGTAGGTGGAGACGAGGAGCAGACGCATTGGTCCCGAGTGTACGACGGGTCGGGACAGTGCCCTCGGGGCAGTACCCTCGGAGGGTGGGTCTGTACGTCGACACTGCTCTGGGGCCGGTCCACGAGGTGGACTACGGGGGGTCAGGGCCCGACCTGGTCCTGGTCCACGGTCTAGGCGGCTCCACCACCAACTGGGACGCGGTGGCCCCATCCCTCGCC
>DASUSU010000147.1:0-4667 GCA_036374915.1 Acidimicrobiia bacterium
TGGCACAGAACAGGTCGACAGGCCCGAACCGGTCTTCGGCCTCGTCGATCATGCGGTCGTTGGAAGCGGGATCGGCGACGTCGACCTGGAGCGCAGTGCCGCCGGTCCCGGCGGCGACCTCCCGGGCGGAATCGAGATCGAGGTCGGCCAGCACCAGGGCACGCGGGCCCTCGGCGGCGAAACGCTGCGCCATCGCGGCCCCGATGCCGCTCCCGGCACCTGTGATCACGACGACCCGATCGGAGAGCCTCAAAGCGATGCGAGCCTAGAGGTGGTGGTCAGAAGGTGGCGAGGTCGAGCAGTTCGATGCCGCCTTTGACCGAGGGGATCAGGCCGTTGGCCGTCGGCAGCAGCTGTTCCCCGTAGAACCGGGCGGTGGTCACCTTCTCGGAGAGGAACGCGGGGTCGAACTCGGGAGGCTTGGCCAGGGCAGACACCGCGGCGCGGGCCATGAGCCACCCTCCGAGGACGATGCCGAACTGGCGGAGATAGGGGGAGGCCCCGGCCAGGGCGGACCGGATGTCGCCCTCGCTGAGCTTCCCCCCGATCCAGGCCGAGGTCTCGGTCAGACCCTGGATGGCGAGGGCGAGCTCTTCCCGGAACAGGCCGAGCTCGGAGTGGCCCTCCATCGTGGCCAGCTCGGCGGTCATCTCCCCGATCAGCCCCGCCACCACCGCCCCCTCCTCCATCGGCACCTTGCGCAGGACGAGGTCGATGGCCTGGATCCCGTTGGTCCCCTCGTAGATGGGAGCGATTCGGGAGTCACGGAGGAGCTGAGATGCGCCGGTCTCCTCGATGTAGCCCATGCCGCCGTGGACCTGGACCCCGAGCGAGGCGATCTCGACGCCCACGTCGGTGCACCAGGCCTTGACGATAGGGGTGAGCAGTGCGAGCCGATTGGAGGCGAGCCGGCGACGCTCTTCACTCTCGGCCCGAGCCTGATGGTCGCCCTCACCGGCGGTGAAGTAGAGCAACGATCGCATCGCCTCGATGTACCCCTTCATGGTGAGCAGCATCCGGCGGACGTCGGGATGTTCGATGATCGGGACGCTCTCCCTGGCGTCTGCTCCGATCGGGCGACCCTGGATCCTCTCCCTGGCATGATCGAGAGCGAGCTGGTAGGCCCGTTCACCGATGGCCACACCTTCCATGCCCACCCCGACCCGGGCCGCGTTCATCATGGTGAACATGTTGCGCATGCCCTCCTGCTCGTCTCCGATCAGGTACCCCACCGCGCCGTCGCCGGCATCGCCGAAGGAGATGACACAGGTCGGCGAGGCGTGGATGCCCAGCTTGTGCTCCAGCGAGACGATCTTGAGATCGTTCCGCTCCCCGGGAGCGCCGTCGGCGTCGAGGATGAACTTGGGGACCAGGAACATCGAGATCCCTCTGGTTCCCGGCGGGGCATCCGGGGTGCGAGCCAGGACCAGATGGAGGATGTTCTCAGTGAGGTCCTGGTCGCCCCAGGTGATGAAGATCTTGGTTCCGAACAGACGGTATGAGCCGTCGTCCTGGCGCTCCGCCCGTGTCCGCAGCGCCCCGACGTCGGAGCCCGCCTCGGGCTCGGTCAGGTTCATGGTGCCGGCCCACTCGCCGCTGACCAGCTTCTCGATGTAGCGCGCCTTCAACTCGTCGGAGCCGTGTCGCTCCAGGGCCTCGACCGCCCCATGAGTGAGCGTCGGGGCCAGGGCGAAGGCCATGTTGGCCGTCTTGAACAGCTCCTGGATCACCACGCCGACCATGTAGGGGAGCCCGCCGCCGCCCCAGTGCTCGGGCAGATGCGCCGATGCCCAGCCCGACTCGACGTACTTCCGGTAGGCCTCCTTGAAACCGTCGGGGGTCTGCACAGTGCCGTCGTCGGTGAGGACCGACCCTTGCTGATCCCCGATCCGGTTGAGGGGAGCCATTACCTCGGAGAAGAACCGGCCTGCCTCTTCGAGAATCGTCCCCACCGTGTCCGGGTCGGCATGCTGATAGCCGTCGAGCTTGGCCACCTCGTCGAGACCGGCGACATGGGTCAGCGTGAAGACGATGTCGTCGAGCCGTGGCTTGTACTCGGCCATGCCTCAAGCGTACCGACCCGAGCCGTCTCGGTGCTCCGGTCCAATCCAGCACTCAACGCGGGGCCGGAGAGCTCACCTCGAGCTCGAAGGTGGTGGTCCCGTACATTGCCTCATAGCCCAGGCTCTCGTAGAGGCGAAACGCTCCGGTCGGGTTCTCGGCGTCGACTCCGATCATGGTGTGGGTCAGGCCTGCTTCGCCGAACGCGTTGAACGAGGTGGCGAGCAGGGCCTTGGCCAGGCCCTTCCCGCGCCATGCCCGATCCACACCGAGCGTCATCACCCAGCCTTCACGGCGCCCGGTCACCTTCTCGTCCTCGGGATAGACGGCGTTGAGACAGACCCCGACCACCTCGTCGCCGGCCAGGGCGAGAAACGAGAGGTCGAGACGGCTGCCCTCGGCCTCGAGACGGTGGCGGTATGTGTCGGCGTCGACCGGGGTCGAGCCCCAATGGTCCTGGAAGGCCTGGTTGGTGGCGACCCGCGCCGCCTCGTCGAGGCCGCGGTCCCAGGGGACTATCTCGACCCCGGGGATGACCCCCACCGGAACCGGCTCCTTCAGAGGGCGGATCATCTCCTTCATGTAGCGGACCGGCTTCAGCCCGAAGCGGCGATAGAGACGATGGGCATCCTCGATCCAGTCCCACTCGTTGGCGCGTATGTACCAGGGGAGTGACGGGTCGCACCGGGAGAGCTCGTGTCGGGCTCGTTCCATCTGCCAGGCGAGGAGATGCCTACCGATGCCCTGCCCCCGGAAGTCGGGGTCGACCAGACCGATGACGTAGGCCCGCTCCTGGCGCTCGCCGCTGAGACGATGCCAGACCACGCCGTAGGCCACCATCGTGCCGTCGAGCCAGTATCCCCGGGTGTCAGACGAGAGATCGATGAAAGGCTCGGTCAACTCGTCTTCCACCACGGGCTCGGTCGAGACGAGTGGCAGCTCCCAGAAGCGCTCGAACCGGTTGATCAACCGGGTCAGCTCCGGGATGTCGCCGAGGGTGATGGCCCGGACGTCCACCGGGTCAAGGTATTGCCCTGGCTCGACCGGTGCCGCCCAATTAGCGCTGACCGACCCAGGTCGCCTTTCTCATACCATCGGCCCGATGAGACCCTTCCGCTTCGGCGCCCAACTGGGAGCGACCACCGGCGAAGACTGGCATCGCCAGCTCGCCTCGGCCCAGGACCTCGGGTATTCCATCGTCACCGTCGCCGATCATTTCGGGGGACGGCTGGCTCCACTCACCGCGCTGGCGGCGGCCGCAGATCGCGTCGATCTGCGTCTCGGGACTCTGGTCCTGGCCAACGACTTTCGTCACCCCGCCATGCTGGCCAAGGAGATCGCGACTCTGGACCAGCTTTCCGACGGGCGCTGTGAGCTGGGAATCGGGGCGGGGTGGATGACCGACGACTATCGGTCCTCGGGGATCCCAATGGAGGCTCCGGGTACACGGATCGACCGGCTGGAAGAGGCGATCGCCATCGTCAAGGGCTTGTGGGGACCGGGTCGGTTCAGCTACGAGGGGCGGCACTACACCGTCGATCTCGACGGCCATCCCAAGCCGAAGCAGCGACCCCGTCCCCCGATCCTCATCGCCGGCGGCGGTCGGCGGATTCTGCGACTGGCCGGCCGGGAGGCCGACATCGTCGGGATCAGCATCCGCCTCGACGAAGGCGGCCGGGCCCAGCTCGACAAGGGCGTGGTCTCGGCGACCAGGGAGGCGGTCGAGCAGAAGCTCGGGTGGATCCGGGACGGGGCGGGAGGGCGCTATGACGAGCTCGAGCTCAACGTCCTCGTATTCGAGGCACATGTGACCGAAGCCCCCCGGGACGTCCTGGAGCGAATCGGGGCCGAGACCGGGACCGACCCGGAGGTGGTGAGGGAGTCGCCTCAGGTCCTGGTCGGCTCGGTCGAGGAGATCTGCGACACGATCGAGCGGCGTCGGGAGACATTCGGGATCTCCTACTACACCTTCTACCAACCGGACCTGGTCACGATGGCACCGGTAGTGGAACGTCTCAGCGGCCGCTAGGCGAGCACCCCGTCGACGATGTCGGGGAGGACCTCGCCGATGGCTGCGTCCAGCTTGACCGCAGCCAGGTGATCCGCCTCGGTGGCGCCCTTGTTGACCACCACGATGGGGAGGGAGCGAAGCGCCCCCCTCATCACCACGTCCGACGCCGGCCAAACCGCCACCGTCGAGCCGAGCACGAGCATCGCGTCGGACATGGCCAGGAATCCCATCGCCTTGATCATCTCCCGCTCGGGGAGAAGCTCGCCGAACATGACCGTGGCGGTCTTCACCATCCCGCCACACTCGGGGCAGTCCGGGTCGATCTCACCTGCGGCGACCCGGATCAAGATCTCCTCGGTGTCCCAGGTCGAGCCGCAGTCGACGCAATGGCTCTCCCTGACGTTGCCATGGAGCTCGGCCACGACCTCGTCGTCGAGACCTGATGCATGGTGGAGACCGTCGACGTTCTGGGTGACCACGCCGGAGAGACGACCGGCGTCGGCGAGACGTCTGATCGCTTCGTGCCCTGCGTTGGGGCGCACCGTCGACCTCGCCCCCCACAGCTCGCCGTCGAGATGCATCTTCCAGCCCCTGA
>DASUSU010000148.1:0-2410 GCA_036374915.1 Acidimicrobiia bacterium
CAACGCCATTGGCCCGCTGGCATTCGGGGCCACCGCCGAGACCTTCTCCTTCACCACGGCGTGGCTGGGGGCGGCGGCGATGGCGACAGTCGGAGCCGTCCTGATGCGCGGGGCCCGGCCGGCGTTCGAAGATCTGTGAGCCGCCTGCCGGCTCACAGATGGGGGGCGACTCCCTCCGCCAGTTGCTGCATCAGTTCCACCTGCCGCTCGTAGCTGAGGGTGGGGAAGTAGCTGCGGGCCACGAAGTCGATCGGAACGCCGGCCTGTTCACGGAGGTCGTGGAGGGAGGCGACGATCTCGTCGGCCGTCCCGGCGAAGGTGGTGCGGGAGAGGAGGCTGCTCCGGTCCTGGTCGGTGAGCGGCGGCGGCGGAGGGGGCGGACCGGGCCGGGTGGCCGACTCCCCCATGTCGGAGTACTTCCACGTCATGTGCCACACGTGTTCGAGGTACTCCTCCCAGGCGGCATCCGCCGACGACCCCGGCAGCATCACCGAGTAGTGGAGGAACCGGAACTCCGAAGGATCCCGGCCGATCCGGTCGCACTCGTCGCGGACCCATTCCACCTGTTGCAGGAAGCGGCGGGCCGGAGCGTTGGAGAAGATCCCGTCGGCGAGCCGGGCCGCCCGCCGGATGGCCGGCTCAGCCCCGCCGCCGACCACGACGGGAATCGGAGCTGCGGGAGCCGGTCGCACGGCCAGTTCCGGAAAGCGATACACCGATCCTTCGTGCCGGAACGGAGCGCCCGACCATGCCTGGGGGAGGATCGTCAGGATCTCCTCCATGGCCGCTCCCCTCCGGCTCATCTCGGCCCCCAGACCCTCGAACTCGACGTCGATCCATCCCAGTCCCACCCCGAGCGTGAGGCGTCCCTCGCTGAGGAGGCTGACCGTCGCCGCGTCTTCGGCGAGACCGAGGGGGTGGTGGAGCGGGGCGAGGACCACACCCGTGCCGATCTCTATCGATTGGGTCTCGGCAGCGAGGGCGGCCGCCACCACCAGCAGGGAGGGCATGTAACCGTCGTCGACGAAGTGGTGCTCGGTATTCCACAGCGAACTGAATCCCAGACGTTCGGCTTCGCCGGCGAGGGCGACTGTCTCCCGGTAGACGCGCGACCAGTCGGATTCTCCTGGACGTAGCTGGGCGCTCAACAGCCCGAATCCGAGTGCCATGGTCATCTCCTCATGCTCGACAGCGCTTCAAGCATAAGAAGTCCAGGACGCGGAAGGAGCGCGCCGGGGCGCGCTCCTTCCGCGGTGAGGACCGTGTACGTCTAGATGGTTCCGTTGCGGCGTCCGACTCCGAAGTGCTCGTCGACGCTCCGGCGCCACTCCACGTCCGAGAACGGCCAGTGGTCGGGATCGAAGCCGGGGCTGTCGTCCAGCACCTCTTCGTCGATGTCCAGCAGAAGCCGCTCGTTGTCACCATCGACCTCGAGCAACGCCCACGGCACAGCGAACAGCTTCTCGCCCATCCCTCCGAAACCGCCCCGGGCCAGGACGGCATAGGCCACGGTTCCGGATTCGACGTCCATCATGATGTCCTTGAGAGAGCCGAGCTTCTCCTCGTCACGGCCGACGATATCGTCGCCGATGAGCGTCGAGCTCGACAGGATGGCGGGTGTCATAGCGTCTCCCTCGTCTCGGATACGGATCGCTGGTCCGTCAGAGCTGCATCCACCCGTTGGTGATAGGTCTCACCGATCCGTCCCCCCAGGTAGGCACCCAGGAACATCACGGCCACGCCGGCAACGGCGGAGACCAGTCCCATCGTGGTGAAGTCGTCGCCCCGCAACCGAAGCTGCGAGAACCAGTCCGGGAGTCCCGCCCGCTGGAAGGCGTTGTACTCGGCGCCCACGAAGGCGCCCAGGGCGGCGAACACGGCCACCAGCAGCAGCATCCACAGGGCCGTAGCCAGACCATTGATGCCACCGTCGTAGCGAGCCATGCGGGCACTGGCCCAGCCGCCGGCGAAGAACGACACGAACACCGCTATCAGGGCGATGATCATGCCTCCCACGACGATCTCCTGGGCATTGCCCTCGAGGTCGAACATATTGAGCTGGTATTCGAGTCCTCCGGCCCCGGCACCGATCAGGGCGCCGAGGAAGGCCAGAACCCCGATGGCGCCGAACATGCCCATGAGGGCGGCGAGGGTGTCCACCCCACCGAACCGTTCACGGACCGACGCCATCGAGGTCTCGGTGCCTCGAATCGACTCGTGTCTAGTTGCTGCCATTTCAGTTTCCTTCCTTCGCTGCCTGGTCAAAAGACCAGCAACAGGATGAGGATGATGAGAATCAGCGTTCCAATGCCGATGTACATGAGCGTTCTCCTTTCAATCGATGCTGCTGATCTACCCCCGCGACCGAATCCCAAACCCACGCGTTTGGCGACCCCCTTTCCGGGTAATT
>DASUSU010000149.1:0-6377 GCA_036374915.1 Acidimicrobiia bacterium
ACGTTCAGCTCGCGTGACAGCCGGCGCACGGTGTCGAGGATCTCACGCGAATTGAGCCCGCCCGGCTCGGGGGTGCCGGTCCCCGGGGCGAGGCCGGGGTCGACGACGTCGATGTCGACGCTGATGAAGATGCCCTTGGCCCCGCCTTCCAGCGAGTAGGCCACAGCTTCGTCCACGACATCGTGAAGACCCCGCTCCATGATCTCGTTCATCATGTACGAGCGCATCTTCTGTTCCCTCATCCACTGGATCACCTCCGGCTCGGGCCAGTAGCCCCGCAGCCCGATCTGGACGAACCGGTGCCCGGGCACGGCGCCGGACTCGATGAGACGTCGCATCGGGGTGCCGTGGCCGTGCAGAGACCCGTTCTGGACGAAACCTGTGTCGGCATGGGCGTCGAAGTGGATGAGGGCGATCTCGCCGAACCCGTGAACCCGGGCCACCCCGAGGGCGTCGGGCCAGGTGATGGTGTGATCGCCCCCGAGGACCACGGGGACCTTTCCCGCCGCCGCTATCTGCTCGACCGCATCGGCGATCCTGCCGATCGAGAGCTCGAGCTCGCCGGGTCGCACGTAGACGTCACCCACGTCGACGACCCCGAGGGTCTGCAACGGGTCGATCCCGGTGGGGAGATGGGGGCGGTAGCCGTCCATCGCCCCATAGTCGGCGTTGCGGATCGCCTGCGGCCCGAAACGGGCCCCGGGCCGGTAGGTAGTGCCCCAGTCGAAGGGGGCGCCGACGATCACCACGGCACCCTCGCCGAGGGCATCGAGGGTCACCGCAGGGACGCCGAGGAACGAGCCGCGCGAGGCGAACGAGATGTATTCGGCGGAGGCGAAAGGAATCTCGCTCTTGCGCTGTTCGTAGGGCTTGTACATCCGATCGTTACGCTAACGGGCCTTCGTCCCCCGGTGAGCCATGACGCCACAACGCGTGCAACGCACCTATATCACCCTCACCATCCTCCAGACGCTGGCCGCCTCCCTCATCTGGGGGGTCAACACGCTCTTCCTCCTCGATGCCGGTCTCAGTCTCACCGAGGCGTTCGTGGCCAATGCGGCGTTCACCGCGGGGATGGTGATCTTCGAGGTCCCGACCGGGGTGATCGCAGATACCTTTGGGAGGCGGGTCTCGTTCATTCTCGGCGCCGCCACCCTTCTGGTGACCACCGCCGCCTACCTGGGGCTCTGGTACGTCGAAGCCGGGATCTGGTGGTGGGTGCTCGTCTCCGCCCTGATCGGATTGGGCTTCACCTTCTTCTCCGGCGCAACCGAGGCCTGGCTGGTCGACGCACTGGCCGCGACCGGCTTCGACGGCGGGATCGAGTCGGTGTTCGGCAAGGGCCAGGCCGTGTCCGGCGGCGCCATGCTGGTCGGGACGGTCGGCGGCGGCTTCCTCGGCCAGATCAATCTCGGCGTGCCATACGCGGCGCGTTCGATCCTGCTTCTCGCCGTCATCGCCGCGGCCTGGCTGTGGATGCATGACATCGGATACGAACCGGCGAAGGGGATCGCGGTCGGCAAGCAGGTCAGAAGCCTGCTTCGCTCGTCGGTCCGGCACGGGCTGGGAAATCCCCCGGTTCGCATGTTCATGCTGGGGGCGCCGTTTGCCTCGGGGGTCGGGATCTGGATCTTCTACGCCTTCCAGCCCTATCTCCTCGAACTGTTCGGTGATCCCAATGCCACCTATCTGTCCGGTATCGCCGCCGCCGTGTTCGCCACGGCCCAGATGATCGGCGGCGCCTCGGTCAATTGGGTGAGGAGACGGGTCAGCACCCGGACCGGGGTCATCACCATGGAGATCGTGGTCGGGTCACTGGCTCTGATCGGGGTGGGTCTCGCCGAGTTGTTGGCGATCCCCGTGGGTTTCTGGATCGCCATCACTCTGCTCACCCTCACTGCCCTGGTCTCGGCAATGTCGTCGCCGATGCAGCAGGCCTACATGAACTCGTGCATCCCCTCGGAGCAGAGGGCCACGGTGCTGTCCTTCGCCTCTTTGATGGGAAGCGCCGGAGGTGTGGTGGCACAACCCGCCCTGGGCCGGGTGGCAGATGTCTTCTCGCTGGGGACGGGATATGTGGTCGCCGGGCTCCTCTACGCGATCAGGCTCCCGTTCGTCGTCGCGGTGAGGAGGATGCGTCTCCCCGCCGACGAGGTGATCATCCCGCCGCGCCCCACCGGGGCGGTCGGAACCTAATATGAGCGGCATGGCAGAGCAGGAGGGCACCGGTCCCGACCCGATGGGGGCGGCGATCATGCGTGGGGTGATGATCGGCATTCCCCTCGTCCTGGTCGGGCTCACCTTGGGTATCTGGGCCATCACCGATCTCGACTTCTTCGAGGCTTTGACCACTGCGCTGTTGCCCGGTGTCCTGCTCGGCGCCTTCGGTGGCGGCTTCGCCGGCACCGCGATGACGATGCACGAGTAGCCCTCGCCTGTCTCCCGGTCTTCTACGCCGTTCTACGAATCCTCGCGAAGCACGAAGACGACGGTCTGCAGATCGGTGAACTCGTCTATGCGCTGACGACCCCAACCGGTGTCGGTGCCGGCTGCCCCTCCGAATGGCTGGAAGGTCTCCCAGAAATCGGTGGAGTCGTTGACGATCACCGTGCCGGAGCGGATCCGGTCCGCATACCAGAACGCCTTGCTCAGGTCGTTGGTGAACACCGCCGCCTGGAGGCCGAGGCGGGTCCGGTTGGCCACTCCCACCGCATCGTCGTCGTCCCTGGCGCTGATGATCGGCACCACCGGCCCGAATGACTCCTCCTGTGACACCGCCGACTCCTCCGGGACGTGGTCGAGGACGGTGAAGTCGTAGTAGAGGTCGGTGGGAAAGCCCGAGGCGCGACCCCCGCCCATGAGCAGCTCGGCCCCCTTGTCGACGGCGTCGGCGATGTGGCGGTCCATCTTGGCCGCGGTCGGCTCGTTGTTGAGTGGGCCCATGTTGGTCGAGTCGTCGAACGGGTCGCCCAGCCTCACATCCTGTGCCGCCTTCAGCGTGGCCTCGACGAACTCGTCGTGGACCTCGTCGACCACGATGACCCGCTCGGTGGCCACGCACACCTGACCAGCGTTGTAGTAGGCGCCGTACACCGCGGCCTCGGCCGCCTTGGTCACGTCGGCATCGGCTGTCACCACGGTGGGGCCATTGCCCGACATCTCCATGATCGACCGTTTCAGCCCCATCACCGAGACGATCTTCCGCCCCGTGGCCGACGAGCCGGTGAACCCGACCGCGTCGACCCCGTCGTGGGTCACCAGTCGGGTGCCGATTTCGCCGTCGCCGGGGATCACCTGGATCGCCCCCTTTGGGGCACCGGCCTCCTCGAAGACCTTGGCCATCTCGAGCAGGGCCCACGAGGTGAACTCGGGCGGCTTGACGATCACCGCATTGCCGGTGGCCAGGCCAGGCCCGACGTATTCCATGGGGATCATCACCGGGAAGTTCCATGGGGTGATCGCAACCCAGACCCCAACCGGGCGACGCACCGTGAACATGCGTCGGTGCCGGCTGGTGGTGGGGATCAACTCGCCCTTGAGACGCTTCACGTCTTCGGCCGCGATCTGGAAGTAATCGCCCGACTCGGCGATGTCGTCCTTCGCCTCGGCCTGGAAGGGCTTGCCCTGTTCCGTGGTGAGGATCCGGGCCACGTCGTCCACCCTCTCCTGCCAGAGGTCGTAGATGCGCAGGCAGAGCTCGGCCCGCTCGAAGGCGGTCCAGTGCCGCATCGTCTCGGTGGCGTCACGTGCCGCGGTCACCGCCCGATCGATGTCGGCGGGTGAGGCTTTGGGGACGTTGTAGATGTGCTCGCCCGTGGACGGGGAACGGACCTCGTAGTGGTCTTCACCGGTGCCTTCGGTCCACTCGCCGGCGAGGAAGAGCTTGAGATCGGTGGCCATCCGCCAACCGTACCCGATCGGGCCCGAGTCTGAACGACGGTTCAGTATCATTGCTTCGGTGAAGGACCACCTCCTCATCGACGGGCGTCTGGTTCCCGGGGCGGGTCCTCACTTCGATGTGATCGATCCGGCCACCGGAGCGAATTTCGCGACGTTGGCCGGCGCCGACCAGGCTCAGCTCGCCGCCGCCACCGCCGCCGCGGCTCGGGCCCAATCGGGTTGGGAGAACCTGGCCCAACCGGAGCGAAGTCGGATGCTGCACGCCGTGGCCGAGGCGATCGAGGCCAATCGGGGCGCCCTGGCCGCCGCCCTCACCCATGAGACCGGGCGACCGCTGACCCGGAATCACCTCTACGTCGACATGGCACGTGACTTGTTCCACCAGTACGCCGAGCTCGCCCGCGCCCTCGGGGGTCGGGTCGCCCCTTCCAACGAGCCGGGACAGCTCTCCCTGGTCCTGCGCCGGCCCTACGGCGTGGTCGGATGCCTCGTCCCATGGAACTACCCGCTCCTGCTCCTGGTGTTCAAGGTGGCGCCGGCATTGTCGGTGGGGAACACCGTCGTGATCAAACCCGCCTCGGAGACTCCGCTCTCCCTGCAGGTTCTGGCCGAGGTCTTCGCCGAGCACCTTCCCCCCGGCGTGGTCAACACGGTCACCGGGCCGGGTCGGACGATCGGCGAGGCCCTGGTCACCGATCCCAACGTGGACCTGGTGGCGTTCACCGGCTCCACCGAGGTGGGGAGGAGACTGGCCGGCCTCTGCGCCGACCTGGTCAAGCCCTCCCATCTCGAGCTCGGGGGCAAGGACCCTGCCATCGTGTTCGACGACGTCGACCTTGCAGTGGCGGCCGAAGGAGTGGTTTGGGCGTCGTTCCTCAACGCGGGCCAGGTGTGCACCTCGACCGAGCGGGTCTACGTGCACAGCTCCCTCTATCCGGAATTCATGGAGCGGGCGGTCAAGCTTGCCGGTGGCATACGTCTCGGCGACCCGTTCGACGAGTCGACCCAGGTCGGGCCGATGCGCAGTGAGGCACGACGCAGCGAGGTGATCCGTCTGGTCGACCGTGCGGTCGCGGGCGGCGCCGAGGTCGTGGCCGGGGGGAACGCCCTGGACGGTCCCGGCTTCTTCATGCAGCCCACGGTCGTGGCGGGGGTCGACCACGAGATGGAGCTGATGCGGGAGGAGGTCTTCGGGCCGGTGATGCCGGTGATGCCCTTCGACGACGACGACGAGGTGTTTGCACTGGCCGCGGACACTCCGTACGGGCTGGGGGCCAGTGTCTACACCACGAGCCCGGCCCGGGTGGAGCGGGCATATCGAGAGTTACGTGTCGGGACGGTCTGGGTCAACGACCCGGTCGTCGACAATCTGGCCGCTCCATTCGGCGGGGTCAGGGCAAGCGGAGACGCAAGGGAGTTGGGTGTCGAGGCACTCGACAGTTTCACGACCCTGCGGCATGTGCACTGGAACCTGGAGCTGGTGCCGAAGCCGTGGTGGTTCCGAGAGGAGTGAGAATATGAGCCTCCAGGGAGATCAGAGCAGGCAGTGGTTTCAGAGGGCGCAGAAGGTCCTGGTCAACGGGGTCTCGAGTCAGTTCCGCTACTGGGGTGACGAGGACACCATCGTCATCGACCATGGCGAGGGCGGGCACCTCATCGACATGGACGGCAAGCGCTACATCGACTACCAGTGCGGATTCGGTCCAATCATCCTCGGCCACGGCGATCCGGCCGTCTCCTCGGCGGTGGCGGAGACCGCGGCCGAGGCGACCAGTTTCGCGATGACCCAGAGACGTGAGGTGGAGGCGGCCGAGAAGGTGATCCGGGCGCTCGATTGGCCCGACGCCATGCGCTTCACCAACACGGGCACCGAGGCCACGATGCACGCGATCAGGCTCGCTCGTGGGCTCACCGGGCGTGACATCGTGATCAAGTTCGAAGGTCAATACCACGGGATGCACGACTACGTGTTGTTCTCCACCGCCGGCGTGCCCGTGAGCGGCCTCGGCTCCAGATTCCGCCCGATTGCCCTCCAGTCGAGCTCGGGGATACCCGAGGCGATCAGGTCCCTGGTGCGCACCCTTCCCTTCAACGACCTCGAGATGGCCGAGCGAGCCTTCAAGGACGAGGGGCAGCGGATCGCGGCGGTGATCGTCGAGCCGATGCTGGGCAACGCCTTCGGGATCATGCCACTGCCCGGTTTCCTCGAAGGTCTGCGCGCCCTGTGCGACGAGAGCGGCGCCCTGCTCATCTTCGACGAGGTCAAGACCGGGTTTCGGGTCGCCTACGGGGGCGCCTGCGAGTGCTTCGGGGTCAAGCCCGACATCGGCACCTACGCCAAGGCCATGGGCAACGGGTTCCCGGTTGCGGCCATCGCCATGACCGACCAGGTGGCCGCCGGCTGGCGCTCCTCGGGGATCGCCCAGGCCGGCACCTACTCCGGGAACGGGATCGCCGTGGCCGCGGCGTCGGCGACC